>JACCSH010000235.1 GCA_013813125.1 Nocardioidaceae bacterium
CCGCCCTGCAAAGCTGCGACGTCGTCATCGCCTCCACCGGCGACGACAAGGCCAACCTCGTCATCTCGCTTCTCGCCAAGACCGAGTTCGCCGTGCCGCGAACGGTCGGTCGGGTCAACCACCCCGCCAACGAGTGGCTCTTCACCGAGGCGTGGGGCGTCGACGTGTCCGTCTCTACCCCACGCATCATGTCGGCGCTGGTCGAGGAGGCTGTGACCGTCGGCGACGTCGTACGACTGTGGACGTTTCGTCAAAACGACGCCAATATGGTCGAGCTCACGCTGCCCGACGACTCCCCTTACGCTGGTGCGCAAGTCCGCGACGTCCCCTGGCCGGGCGACACCTCCCTGGTGGCCGTGCTACGTCAAGGCCACGTCCATCCGCCAGATCCCGACGCGACCCTGGAAGCTCACGACGAACTCCTCCTGGTCGCCACAGCAGCGGTTGAAGCAGAGCTCGAGCGCCTGCTCTCCCCGCATACGCATTCCGGAAGCTGACCCACCCGGTCCGGCGTCCCCGGTTCCTTTCAGGGCGGCTTCTCCCCGCACGCCGGCGGATTTCTGCGCTACCTCGTGGGCTCCGAGGCGACCTCGAGGCCGGGGCTCTTGACAACGATCGGGGTGCTGTCGCGGCTGAGCAACCAGGCCATTGCTGCCAGCGTCGCCAGCTGGAGCGGCCAGCCCATGGAGATCTTGGCGATGCCCAGCCAGCCGGCCTGTCCCGCTTCGTAGAGCGGGTACTGGACCAGTACCCGCAGGACGCAGGGAATGGCCAGCAGCCAGGTCAGTTTGGTGCATAGGCTGACAAGGTTTTTGTCCTTGTGCCATTCCGTCGGTTCGCCAGTGACGCTTCCGATCATGAACCCGACGAGCGGCCATCTCAGCAGTGCCGACCCGCCCAGCAGGACGGCGTAGCCGGCGTTGTAGATCAAGCCCGGCAAGAACGCGTCCTCCGCTCGGCCCGAACGAAGCGCGAAGATCGCCGCGATCGCGATGCCGATGATGGCGTTCACGACGAACTGGATGTTGGAGCGCTGCAGCAGCCGGATCAGCAGCGCCGTAGCAGCAAGCGTTCCGGACACAGCCAATGAGAGCCTGAGGTCGTGGAAGGTGATCCACGAAAGGGTGAAACCGAGAGTCGGGACCGCTCCCTCGAGCATCCCCCGTTTGCCGCCCAAAGCCTTCGAGAGCTGGGCGCGGACGAGGGCCTCGACGGTCGTGTGATGCGGCGGGGCCGACTGCACCTCGGCCGGGCCCCCGGTCTGCGGTGCTGCACCGGTCACGCGTCGGGCCGCAACTCGTAGCGCGGGTTGAAGATGACGCGACGGCCGTCTTGACACGAGACGCGGCCGGTGGCCACCAACTCCACGCCGGGCCTGATACCGACTATCTTTCGTCGCCCGAGCCAAACGAGGGTCAAGATGCCGGCGCCGTCGAAGACGTCAGCCTCGAGTGTGGGTGCACCGGCACGCGGTGCAAGCGAGACTGCCTTGACGTGGCCGAACACGGTGACGACGGCCCGATCCACCACTGTGTCGATCGCCGCGCACCCTTGGTCGACGCTTTGCTGCCTGAGATCGTCAGCCTCCAGCTCAGCCGGGGTAGCGACGAATCGCTTGAAGGCGCGCTTCAGACGAGAACTGCCCGTGTCCGTGCTCATGTCATCCAGGGTAACCAGCCAGGCTGGAGGCTGAGGCGAAATCAGCTCGCAGGGATGGCCAAGAAGCGATCACTGCTCGGTGGCGGGCGTCGCGGGATCGTGTCTCGACTCTTCCCACGCCGACCTGGCGTGCTCGGGCACTTGCATCGCGATAAGGGCCCGCGGCGACATCGGCGCATCTCCCCGTACAACGATCACGTCCCGGAACGCCTGCTCCAGCACCTCGTCAATCCCTGCCTGGGCGCTACTCTTGCCCAAGAAGGTGCCCCGCAGCATCCAGCGGGGCCCATCGACACCAACGATGCGGCTTGTCTGCGTAGCTTGGCGGCCGTCCGGGGTCTGTGCCGGCACCATGACCTTGATCTCCCGACCAAAAGCGCCTTCGAGCTCGGTGGCTGTGCCGCCACGTCTCGCGGCCTCCTCGGCAATGTCGGCGCGCACCTCGTCCCAAATGCCCTGGGTTCGAGGCGCAGCGAAGGCCCTGAGCTCCAGCCCGGACTCCGGTCCCGCGAGGAGGACGGCGGCGACGAGTCCGTTCGGCTCGTCGACCTGCAACCGCAGCTCGAGGCCCGGTGCGGTTTTGACGATCAGACCACCGAGATCGACGTACGTCGTGTCCTCGACGTCAGCGTCGGTCTCAGACCGATCCCACGGCCCCTCACTGCGAACACTCGGCTCTGCTGCGACCTCTTGGCCATCCTCCGCCTGGGGCATCTCGTCGGGCTTGGGCCTCCGGCGGAAGATCACGTCGTGCCCTCTCGCGTTGGGTCACCTGGAGGGCTGAACCCTCCCGTTGAGCCGTAACCACCCGTCCCGCGGTCCGACCCAGGCAACCTGTCGACTTCGACGAACCGCGCCGACTCGACCCGTTGCACAACCAACTGGGCGATCCGATCTCCACGTTGGAGCCGAACCGGCTCGGCGGCATCCAGGTTGATGAGAAGGACCTTGATCTCACCTCGGTAGCCGGCGTCGATGGTTCCCGGGGCGTTCACCACAGTCACCCCGCAGCGGGCAGCCAGGCCCGACCGTGGGTGGATGAAGGCTGCGTAACCCGCTGGCAACGCGATGCTGACTCCAGTTGGCACCACCGAACGCTCCCCTGGATGCAACACGACATCGGCCGCTGTCATCAGGTCTGCGCCGGCATCGCCGGGGTGGGCGTATGTCGGCAGCGGTACGTCTCGATCGAAGCGGGAGATGAGCACGTCGACCATGGCCGCAGGGGCCCTCCTGTCCTGGTTATTCGTGCGGCCGATGCGCACGAGTGCTGAGCGTACTGCTCGTGGACGGCGTGGCAGGCTGGGGACCGTGTCAGAACCCTCACTGCCGCGCTATCAGGAGTCCCTGACCGTGCCGAAGATCTGGTGGCTGATCGGGGCGGCTTTTGCTCTCATGGTCTGGTGGGTCCTCTTCGTTGCCACACCGACGGTGGTGGCGCTGATAGGCGGTGGCCTGGCAGCGGCCATCGTCGCGATCACCCTGGTTCGCTACGGCGCAGTCCGCGTGGTCGTCGACGAGACCGGGCTGCACGCGGGCAAGGCGCACCTGCCTCGGGCGTGGGTGGGGAACGTGGAGAGTCTCGATGCAGAGCAGACCCGACGAGTCCTGGGGGTAGATGCTGATGCTCGCGCGTTCTTGGTGGTGCGACCCTACTGCGACCAATCCGTCAAGGTTCGTGTCGACGACGCGGCTGACCCAACGCCCTACTGGCTATTGTCGACCCGACATCGCGAGAGTCTTGCCCGATGTCTACGCTCGACCACCGTGCGAGACTGACACCGCGCAGGACTGAGTCTCCGCACACGACTGACCCGCGACGCTGACGGTGAGCTTCGTCGCCCGCATCACCGAGAGGAGCAATGTGGCCACGTCCAAGGACGCCTCAGCCGAGGCTAAGAAGGCGAAGGGAAAGCGCACGTGGAAGCTGCTCGGCACCGGCTCGGCCCTGGTAGCGGGCGTCGTGGTGGCGCGGATGCTGGATGCTGCCTGGGCCACGGCCACGGGACACAAACCGCCGACCCGGCCAGAGAACCCCGACATCGGCGGGCGCGAAGCTCTGCTCTGGGCAGCGGTGAGCGGTATGGCGATCGGCGTGGCCAAGACCTACGCCACTCGCCGGGCGGCGCAGTACTGGGTGAAGTCGACCGGCGAGGTGCCGCCGGGCATGCTCGACGAAGGCAAGCCAGGCAGCAAGCGCCAGCTCAAGCGTCAGGCCAGCTGAGTCCCTGAGCCGAGTCAGGCGGCACAGTCCTGGCAGACGAGCTGACCGTTCTTGTCGCCCGCGAGCTGACTTCGGTGCTGCACCAGGAAACATCGCGAGCAGGTGAACTCATCGGACTGCCGAGGCAGAACCTGAACCGACAACTCTTCGTGTGACAGGTCAGCCCCCGGGAGTTCGAATGCCTCTGCGGCCTCGACCTCGTCTTCGTCGACCTTGCCGGAGTTCTTGTCGTGCCGACGCGCCTTCAGCTCCTCGATGGAGTCCTCATTCAGCTCTTCTTCGGTCTTGCGTGGGGCGTCGTAGTCAGTAGCCATGGTGGTGTCCGCTCGCTCTTCATTGTCTGGGTGGTGCAGTGGGGATTCGGTAAAGGGGGGCTCCAGGTGAAGTACCGCATCGTCTCCAACGCGGCGAGTTCGCAATTTGTGCCCTCAACCAGCGGCGAGATTGTGCCCGATTTTCCGCGCAACCGCCAGATAGATCGCAAAGTTTCTTTGCGCCGAGCCCGGCCTGCTCGACCTGAGCCCTCAGGGCGTCGGATACTGCGACTTCACGAGAGCGTCGAAGGCGCGATCGGGCAGCACCCGCTTACTGCCGACCAGGGCCCGCGCGACCGGGCCCACCACGTAGCGAGGACGCGGTCGCCGAGCCCGGGCTGCCTTGACGATCACGCGGGCGACGTCGTCTGCTGAGGAGGCAAGCTTGCTGCGGCTGCCGTCGTACGCGCCCGCGTAGGTTGCGGCGACTCGGCGCATGAACTCGCCGTAGGGGTCGGCCGACTGAGGCGAGGCGTCGCCGTCGGGCATGGTGCTGACAGCCGTGGTGCCGAATTCGGTGAGCACCGGCCCCGGCTCCACCACGATCACCCGAATGCCGAAGGACGCCACTTCAAGACGCAAGGCATCACTGATCGCCTCGACGGCGTGCTTGGTCGCGTGGTAGAAGCCACCACCGGGAAAGGTGAAGCGACCCCCCATGGAGGACAGGTTGACGATCCTCCCGTTGGACTGCTCGCGCATCCCGGGCAGCACCAGCTGGGTCAGCCGAACCAGTCCGAAGACGTTGGTCTCGAACTGTCGTCGCACATCTTCGAGCGCCGCGGTCTCGACAGGAGCCTGGAGTCCGTAGCCTGCGTTGTTGACAAGGATGTCCACCGCCCCGTGGCGAGCGACGATCTCGTCGACGACGGAGCGCATGGACTCCTCGTCGACCACGTCGAGCTCCCGCTTGTTGATTCCCTCGCTGAGGCCGTCGAGCGCTCCGCCCTGACGAGCGGTCGCATAGACCTCTGCACCGGCCGCAGCGAACGCCGTGGCGCTGGCCCGGCCGATTCCCGACGAACAACCCGTGATCAGCACAGTTGGAGCGGACATGATCGCCAGCCTAGGCCTCAGCGCCGGAGGACGGCCACTGCTTCAGCGGCCAGTCGTCGAAGCCGCTGTCGACCAGCAGCTCATGGAGAGGACCGAAGAGGCCGCGACCGGCAGCCACGACCAACAGCTCTCCCGCCGGGGCACCGTTCAACCCCTCCACGCGGGCTCCCGCCTCCTCGGCCACCAGCCCTGCCGCCGCCAAATCCCACGGCTTGAGGCCGCGTTCGACGTACGCGTCAAGCCGACCACATGCGACTGCACAAAGGTCGAGGGCTGCCGACCCCATCCGGCGAATGTCGCGGACTCGTGGCACCAGTCTCGCCAGCTCTGCGGCCTGGTGCTGGCGCACCCGGGCGGAGTAGCTGAAACCGGTGCCGACCAACGCCATCGCGGGTTCAGCACAGTCGCTGACCGAGATCGGGTCCCCGTCTCGCGCCGCGCCTCCTCCCCTCACCGCGCTGAACATCTCCCCGGTGACCGGGTTGTGTACGGCGGCCGCCGCCACCTCGCCGTCAACCCTTGCCGCGATGCACACGGCAAACTGCGCAATGCCGTAGAGGAAGTTCACCGTGCCGTCGATGGGATCCACCACCCATTCGACTCCGCTCGTGCCAACGACGTCGTCACCCTCTTCGCCGTGGATCCCGTCGTGCGGACGAGCAGTCAGCAGCCGTCGCCTGATCAGCTGCTCTGAGGCTACGTCGACAGCCGTGACCACATCGGTGCGGCTCGACTTGGTGGCGGCGACCTCGAGGGGCTGAGACCGGCTCTTCGCCACCAGCGAACCCGCCTCGGCCGAGACGGCAGCAGCGAGGCGCATGAGCGCGAGGTTAAGGCTCATGCGGGCCGCTCACACAAGGCCGGACGGGCAGCTCGGGGGTTCGAACAGCAGCCTGCTTCGCAGACATCCCAGGCCGGGCCTAGCGCGCCGAGTGCGGACCTCTCAACCACGAGACCGGACTCGACTTTGGAGCGCTCCACTAGCAGGTCCCGCACGGTCGCGACAAAGGCTGGATGTATGCCCGGCGTGGCCGCGCGAGCGAAGCCGAGGCCGAGCTTGTCGGCGGTGGCGGCCGCCTCGGTGTCGAGGTCATACAAGACCTCCACGTGGTCAGACACGAACCCGATCGGTAGCAGCACCACTGCTGGGGTGCCCCGCCGCGACAGGGTGGTGAGGTGCTCGTTGATGTCTGGCTCGAGCCACGGCACCCGCGGAGGTCCCGACCGGCTGCAGTACGCCAGGTCCCAGCCGTGGCGTCGCCCGGTCCGGCGAGCGATCTCCGCCTCGACTAGTTCGGCTGCCGAGTGGTGTTGGGTGACATACGCACGACCGCTCGGACCCGAGGACGCGGCCATCTGAGTGGGGATGGAGTGCGTGACGAACACCAGACGGGCCACTTGTTCACCGCCGAGCGAGGCGAGCGCGGCCTCGCCGGCATCTGCGAACGCCTCGACAAAACCCGGGTGGTTGAAGTAGTGGCGCAGCTTGTCGATCCGAGGGGCTGCTGCGGTGGTCGCCACCGCGTCGTACAGGTTCTCGCGGTACTGCCGGCAGCCGGAATACGACGAGTAGGCGCTGGTCACGAACGCTGCAGCCCGCCGGATGCCATCTCGGCTCATCTGAGCCAAGGTGTCTGCCAGATAGGGTTCCCAGTTGCGGTTGCCCCAGTAGACGGGTACGTCGACTCCGTGCGCGGCCAGGTCACTGTTTACCGCCTCCACCAGCGCTCGACATTGGTCGTTGATGGGGCTTCGGCCGCCCAGCTCGAAGTAGTGCTGGCCCACCTCCTCGAGCCGCTCGCGAGAGATGCCGCGTCCTCGAGTGACGTTCTCGAGGAAGGGCATCACGTGTGCGGCCTCCTCCGGCCCACCGAACGAGAGAACGAGCAAGGCGTCGTACGGCGGCAGTGGACCGGTCGCGGGCATGGTCAGATTCTCCACGGCGCGCCTGACGTGTCGGCAGCCGACTCTACGATTGCGGACATGTTGGCGCCTTATCGATCCGTGCTCGCGACGCCAGGCGCCATGGCATTCTGCGCGGCTGGGCTGCTTTCTCGGCTGCCCATATCCACGATGACACTGGGCATCGTCTTGCTCGTAGAGGCCCCCACGGGCTCCTACGGCTTCGCTGGGGCAGTCTCGGCGACCTACATGGTCGGAGCCGCTGTGGTCTCCCCAGCCATGGCTCGCCTGATCGATCGGCTCGGTCAACACCGCGTTCTGCTGCCTGCCTACCTGGCGTTCGCACTGAGTCTGGTGTGGCTCGTCCTGGCGCTCGAGCTCGGCTGGCACGATCTCTTTCTCTACTGCGCTGCGGCCGTCGCCGGCGTCGCCTACCCGCCGGTGGGAGCGTGCATTCGAGCCCGCTGGAGCTCTGCCCTGGGAGCAGGTCCAGCACTGCACACCGCCTTCTCGATCGAGTCGATGGTCGATGAGCTGATCTTCATCCTTGGGCCCGTCCTTGTCACAGTGCTGGCGATCCAGGCCCATCCCGCCCTCGCCCTGCTGGCAGTCGCAGGTCTGGCTTCGACGGGAGGATGGTGGCTGTCCACGCAACGAGCGACTGAGCCTCCCGTGCGCGGGGTGAGTCGCGGCAGTCACGTGTCGCGCCTTCCCTGGGCCTGGCTGGCTCCGATGACCCTGGCTGCCGCGTGCCTCGGCTCCCTGTTCGGCTCTACGGAGGTGGTGACCGTCGCCTTCGCTGAAGAGCAAGGGGCGACCGAGGTCACCGGTCTACTGCTGGCAGGCTGGGCCGCGGGCAGCCTCATCGCCGGATTCGTGACCGGAGCCGTCCAGTGGGCACAGTCGGCGCTTCAGCGTTACCGCTGGGGCACGCTCGGCCTGGCGGCCGCCGTGACCCCGCTCCCGTTCGTCGACAACCTCTGGGCACTGGGAGTGGCGCTCTTCGTGGCGGGCTTCGCCATCAGCCCGACAGTGGTTGCCACGATGTCGCTGGTCGAAGCAACGGTTCCCGCGGGCCGGCTCACCGAGGGCATCAGCTGGGTCTCAACCGGCATTGCCTTCGGTATTGCCCCGGGCGCGGCGGTCGCCGGTCGACTGGTCGACGGCTTCGGTGCGAGCACCGGGTTCGTTGTCCCGGTTGTCGGCGGGGTGCTTGCGGCGCTCATCGCCTGGTCGACGGGCCAACGACATGTCTCGGCAGATCACGACAATGTCGCCGGTG
Organism: Nocardioidaceae bacterium; assembly: GCA_013813125.1. Lineage (GTDB taxonomy): Bacteria > Actinomycetota > Actinomycetes > Propionibacteriales > Nocardioidaceae > JACCZJ01. The sequence goes on from JACCSH010000235.1 coordinate 8,438, forward strand.
AGGTCGCCGCGAGACACTGAGTGCGTGTTAGATAGCGAGAGGGAGCGGTGCGCTGCTGTAGCGCCCCGCTCGCACGCCAAGACCAAGGCGCACCCCACATGTCAGGGTGCGAAAGGAGATCATGCGCAAGCTCACTCTCGTCGGGTTGAGTGGTGACGGCCAAGAGGTCGTCCTCGTCGATGACGCGGGCAGCGAGTTTGTGACCCCTGCAGACGACAGGCTGCGCGCTGCACTTCGAGGTGACCGCGCCCGGCTCGGCCAGTTGGAGATCGAGATGCAAAGTGCCCTGCGCCCCCGCGACATCCAAGCCCTTATCCGGGCGGGTGAGTCCCCAGAGACCGTTGCTGCGACGGCTCAGGTGTCCGTCGACAAGATCATGGCCTACTGCGTACCGGTCCTTGCCGAGCGCCAACACATTGCCGATCTGGCCCAGCGCAGCCATGTGCGCCGAAAAAGCGCCGACGGTCCGGCACGGCGCCTTGCCGATGTCGTGGTCGAGCGGCTGCGCGGTCGGGGAGTGGATCCCGAGAGCTGCCAGTGGGACGCTCGGCGAAGAGAGGACGGCCGGTGGGTGGTGGAGGTGTCGTACATCTCCGGTGAACGTGAGCGGCAGGGCAAGTTTGTGTTCGACGCCGCGGGCCGCTACTCAGTGGCCGACGACGACGAGGCGCGGTGGCTGACTGGTGAGCGCCAGTCGACGACCAAGGGACCACAACCCCGAGAGGGTGCCCAGCCCAATGAGCGCCGGTTGGCTGCTGTGCCCGACGACGACGACCTGCTCAGCCTCTCAGGAGTCGAAGCAGAATCCCGTGTCTTCGATGCCGAGGGCACCGACGACCTGACCGCCGTCGTACGCGCTGTCCATGAGGCGGATGCGGATCCGGCGGACACCGCTGAGGGAGCCGCGGCGACACCCGCGGCGCAGCCAATGTCGAGTCGAAACGATGCAGACGGTGCAGACGATGCGGACGGTGCACCGCGCGCGACCGACGAGGCGGTCCGTGCACCGCGGGAGACTGACGAGTCGGTCCGTGCGCCGAGGGAGACTGAGCCCACACCCACTGCCCGGCGACGACGCACGGGCAAGCGAGCAAGCGTGCCGACCTGGGACGAGATCATGTTCGGCAAGGGCAAGCAGGACTGAGCCCGGTCAGTCGCCGCTGTCCACCAGCAAGGGGACGAGCATCTCGTCGCACGTCAATGATCCGTGGAGGCCGATAAGCGCGGCCTCCTCCGGCCGTTGCTCAGTAGCGACCACTGCTCCGCTTCCTCGGCTGGCCACCATCACGTCTCCGAGTCGGGCCCGGACATGAGAGTCCACGGAGCCGAACCACCCCTCGTCGATAGCCTGGTCGCGCGTCACCACCCAAGCGTTCTCTCCCATCTGCTCGCGCCACTCGAAGGCGACGCGCTCAACGGCCCCCTCGTCGCAGTAAAGGTGGCGGAAACGGGCCTCTCCTCCGAACAGGTGCACCCCCTGCAACAGGTGGGGGTGCTGGTCGACGTCGAGCTTGAGGTCAGGCGAGGCGTCCACCATGCCGTGGTCTGCGACCACGACCAGGGCCGTTTGCCGAGGGAGCGCCTCGCGCAGCTGCGCCGCGAAGGCGTCGGCTGCGGACAACTGGTGTTCCCAGGCCCAGGACCTGGTGCCAGAGTGATGCCCGGTCGAGTCCAGTTCGCCTTCGTACACGTAGGTCAATGAGGTCGTCTCCGCCGCTGCTCGGACGGCCGCCGAGATGCGTTCGCCGATCGTGTCCGCGCCGATGAAGGTGGCACCCCGCTGACTCGCGATGCTCAGGCCGGAGCCCTCGAAGCGCCGCTTGCTGACAGACGTGGTGGACACCCCCGCTGTCGCTGCCCGCTCGAACGCTGTCTCATGCGGCTGCCAGACGTGGGGGTCGACGTCGTCGCGGTCCCACTCGAGCGCGTTCAGCAGTTCGTTGGTTCCTGGAATACGCGAGGTGAAGCCGACGACACCGTGCGCACCGGGCGGCAGTCCGGTGCCCAAACTGGTCAGACTGGTCGCCGTCGTCGACGGGACACCGCAGGTGAGGGGCTCTGTTCCGTCGGCAAGTGAGGAGAGATACGGAGCGAACTCGGCGCGAGAGCGCAACAGGTTCCAGCCCAGCCCGTCGACGAGGAAGACGACATATGACTCTGCCTGCGGAAGCCCGAGCACATTGGACCACCCGGGAGTCCCAAGGGCCGCCACCGCAGAGGGGATGACATCGCCAAGGGAGCCGCCGAAATAGTGCGGAAGCACTCCCTCCGCACAGATCGTCGTCACCTGCGCACGGTCGCGGCATTGAGTGCTTGGGCGAAGTCGAGCAGGCGCTCGACGGCAGCAACGCCGTCAGCGCTGGAACTGATCCGCAGGGCGAAGTCCTCAGCCGCCAAGGTGCCGCTGTAACCATGGTCGGCGACGCAGTCGGGGTCACCGCAGGTGGCGGGCTCGAGATCCAGCCGGCGGACGGCCCCCCAGCCGACGGTGAGAACGGCTTCTGTCACCCGAGGCGCTTGTGGGCCTGATGTCGCGCCCGGGTTGGCGACCATGCGGGTTACGGCGACACTACCGATCCGCTCAAGTGGAATCGCCTCGGTAGAGGTCGAGGCGTAGGGCTCCGGCAGCAGGTCGTCAGGTGGGTGCTCGTCGGTGTGCGCGACCAGCAGTCGGGTTGGCGTGAGGACCAAGACCGTCACATGCCGACGTACCTCATCATGGTCGAACGTCGGCTCGTGATGGATGACATAACCGGCCACGGATTCCCCCGCGACAGCAGAAGCCACCGCATCACCGACCACGGCTGGGTAGTAACCGACCTCCTCGATGGCGTTGCTCAGCTCGTCGGCTCGGTCGATCACAGTTCCCTCGTGCATGGGCCCATCCTCGCACGCATCAGGGGACCGAGCGCCCGAGCCGAGATATGAGCGATGTCAGCCACCTGCTGCCGGCTCGAGCATTGGCTCCTTTGTCGTACCAGCTTCTCTGCGACGGTTCAGCTGCCGAGGGTGCTCTCGATGCCAGTCGGAGCCGTCAGCCTCCTGCTGAACCAGTCGCTGCGTGCCTCACGCACCGGCGCGACCCGGCCGCTGACCCGCAAGACCTCGGCACCCTCAGCACCTGCCATGACCAGTCCCAGGTCGAGCTTCTGCACCTCGGGCAGCTCGTCCTTCAGGATCGCCACCCGTTGGATCAGCTGCTCGAGGCGCACAACGTTGATCGCATCTGAGCCTCGGTATCCGAAGAACAGGGGGGCCGCCCGTACGTCTCGCACCAGGTCGGCCGCGTCGGAGTCGGTGAGTGGCGGGATGCGATAGGAGACGTCGCCGAGCAGCTCCGCGACCGTCCCCGCCATACCGAAGGAGATGACCGGTCCGAATCGGCGGTCCTCTAGAGCGCCGATCCGCACAGGGATGCCTGGCTTGGCCATCGGTTGCACGACCAAATCCGCTTCATCGGGCTGGTCGCTCATTGCCGTGAGGTTCATCCAGGCCGCGCGCATGTCGATCTCGTCGTCGATGTTGCGCCACACGTGCGCGAGGTCGGGGCGCTGCTGCAACGGAGTGGAAGCGGCCTTCAGGACCACATCCCACCCGAACGACTCCCCAACTGTGATCGCTTCCTCCAAGGTCGCGACGGAGGTGAGGGGGGCAACGGCGATGCCGTAGCAACCGACGAGGGCGCATACTTCGTCGTCGGTCAACTCTGCACCGTCGGGCGACCGGGCGAACACCTGGCTCGCGATCTGACGAGCCCGACCCGAGTCGACGTCATCGAACACCGGCAATCTGCTCGGCGGGCGATTCGCCCAATAGGAGTAGTCGACAGCCCGCCGCAGTGCGCGCACCGCTGCCTCGGGTGCCGGGTACGACGGCACCGAGCCTCGACCTGCTGAGCCGGTTCGGTCGGGGGCGCGAAGCAGCTCCGGCACCCCTTGACGCGCCAGGAAGGTAGAGACAACTGGCTTGTTCGACTGCTGTCCCACCGTGGCAAGCACCTGGGCCACCTGCTCGTCGGACGAGTTCAGTGGCGGCGTGTAGACAGCGATCACCGCGTCGACGTTGGGATCCTCGATCGCCTCGTCAAGCCCGCGCTCGAAGTCGTCGGCTGACGCCTCAGCCCCCAAGGACAACGACTTCTCCACATCCAGCCCGGCCGCCAGCGCCGAGTCGGCGGCGAGCAGGCCGAGCGCATCGGAGTTGCCGACGACAGCGACCCGCGGACCCATCGGCAGTGGCTGGTGCGCGAGGAGCTGGCCGACGTCGAGCATCTCGTCGAGGGTGTCGACCAGGATCACTCCGGCCTGCCTGAACATGGCGTCGACGGCTGCGGCGGGCACGGCGGGAGACCGCTCGGCGTGACCGACGGCCGCGCCTTCGGTGTTGCGTCCGGACTTGACGGCGACGACCGGTTTGCTGCGACCGACACGACGAGCGATGCGGGAGAACTTGCGCGGGTTGCCCAGTGACTCCAGATACAGCAGCACCACCTCGGTGGCCCCGTCCTCCTCCCAGTACTGCAAGAGGTCATTCCCGGACACGTCGGCGCGGTTGCCGGCGGAGATGAACGTCGACAGTCCCAGCTCTCGGCGGCCGACCGCGTCGAGAATGGCCAGGCCGAGCGCGCCCGACTGACAGAAGAACCCCACCCTGCCCCGTGGCGGCAATGTCGGCGCGAGTGATGCGTTGAGAGACACGTCTGCGGCGGTGTTGATGACTCCCAGACAGTTCGGCCCGATCAAGCGAAGGCCGTAGGAGCGGGCGAGTCCGACCAGCCTGCGTTGTCGTCGGCGGCCCTCGTCGCCGATCTCGGCGAAGCCACTGGAGATCACGATGAGCCCGTGGACGCCCTTGGCCGCGCAGTCGAGCACGACGTCTGGAACGGCGTCCGCAGGCACGGCGACAACGGCGAGGTCGACCTGGTTCGGGATGTCCTGCACGGACTTGTATGCCGGCATGCCTGCGACCGCCTCGGCAACAGGGTTGACGGCGTAGACACGACCCGAGTAGCCCGCCAGCACCAAGTTGCGCACCAAGGTGGCACCCGCCTTCTCCTGGCGACGGCTCGCACCGATGATCGCGACACTCCGCGCCTCGAATAGGCGGGCCATGGACCGCGCCTCGGAACGATGCTCGCGGGAGCGCATCACTCCTACCGCGGTGTCGGTGGCCTCTATGGGGAAGACGAGCCGCAGCACACCATCGTTCAGTCCGCCGTCCACGGAGTAGCCCGCGTCACGGAGGGTCTGGATCATGCGCCCGTTGTCGGGCAGCACCTCGGCAAGAAACCGTGACACTCCACGCTCTCGTCCGGCCTGGGCCAGGTGCTCGAGCAACAGCTGGGCCACCCCGCGCCCCTGGTGCGCGTCCTCGACCAGAAAGGCGACCTCCGCCTCGCTGCTGTCGAGCCGGTCAAAACGGCCGACCGCGATCATCTGCTCTCCCACCGTCATCACAAAAGCGACCCTTTCGAGGTGGTCGACGTGCGTGAAGCGGTGGACGTCGCGCTCGGACAGCGATGGGTACGGCGCGAAGAAGCGCATGTATTTGGACTCTGGGGACACCCGGGCGTAGAACTCGACGAGCATCTGGGCATCGTCTGGGCGGATCGGGCGAAGCCGAGCGGCACCACCGTCGAGGAGCAGGACGTCAGCCTCCCAATGTGCGGGATAACTCACCTGCTCCTCATGCTCGGTCACGCTTGAAACCTATCCGGTCGCGCGAGGAGAAGCTGCGCTCGACGGCTGGCTGGAATGAAGAGCAAGATACGTCCATGACGGCCGACCTCACCGACCTCGACGAAGGGGATCCAGGAAGGCGGTTTCGGTTGGCGCGAGACTATCTGCTCGCTCACCGTGAGGACTATGAGACGGCCTATCGCGAGTTCCGCTGGCCCGTTCTGACGGAGTTCAACTACGCCACGGACTGGTTTGACCTGCTAGCTGAGGACCATCCCGACGAGACGGCATTGTGGGTCGTCGAGGCCGACGGCTCAGACGTCAAGCTGTCATTTGCGGAGCTATCGCTGCGGTCGCAGCGTCTTGCCGGCTACTTGGGAGAAGCCGGCGTGCAGCGCGGCGACCGTGTCCTGTTGTTGCTCGGCAACTGCGTGCCCCTCTGGGTGTCGATGCTCGCCTGCATTCGGCTGGGAGCGGTCATGATTCCAGCAACCACCTTGCTCACCGGACCAGACCTGCGCGACCGCATCGAACGGGGTCAGGTCTCTGCGGTCATCGCGGGGGCAGGCGACGCGCCGAAGTTCGACGCCGACACCCAGCGACTCGTGCGTGTGAGTGTCGGCGAAGCGGACGGATGGCTGCCGTACGACGAGGCGGTGGCGGACGGTCAGCCGCTTCACGTCGGCGGCGGCACCCGAGGTGACGACCCGATGTTGCTCTACTTCACGTCAGGTACGACGGCGCAACCCAAGCTGGTCGAGCACACCCAGACGTCGTACCCGGTCGGTCACCTGTCGACGATGTACTGGATCGGGCTGCAACCGGGCGACCTGCACCTGAACGTCTCGTCGCCGGGCTGGGCCAAGCACGCGTGGTCGTGCTTCTTCGCGCCGTGGAACGCCGGCGCCACCATCGTGATCTACAACTATGAGCGCTTCGACGCCGACGCACTGCTCGACCAGATGGTGCGGGTGGGAGTCACCACATTCTGCGCACCGCCGACGGTGTGGCGCATGATCACCCAGACCGAGCTGGCAGCGGACCACCGGTTGTCGTTGCGTGAGTGCGTGGCCGCCGGCGAGCCGCTCAACCCCGAGGTCATCGACCAGATCAGGCACGCCTGGGGCATCACGGTCCGCGACGGGTTCGGCCAGACCGAGACGACGGCCCAGGTTGGCAATCCACCCGGGCAGCCGGTCAGGCTGGGCTCGATGGGTCGCGCTCTGCCGGGGTACGTGGTCTCGCTGGTCGATCCGGTCACCGGTGACGTGGGAACAGACGGTGAGCTGTGCCTGGAGCTCGCGCGGCGCCCCGCTGGGCTGATGGCCGGCTACCGCGATGACGAGGAACGCCAAGTTGAGGTGTTGGCAGGCGGCTTCTACCACACCGGGGACATGGCCTCGCGGGACGAAGACGGCTACATCACCTACGTCGGGCGAGCCGATGAGGTGTTCAAGGCCAGCGACTACCGCATCAGCCCGTTCGAGCTCGAGAGCGCGCTCATCAAACACCAGGCGGTGGCTGAGGCCGCTGTCGTGCCCTCACCCGAACCCGTGCGGCTGGCGGTGCCCAAGGCATTTGTTGCGCTGGCCACTGGCTACTCCCCCAGTCGCGAACTGGCCTTCGACATCCTGCGGTTCGCACGGGACGAGTTGGCGCCGTACAAGCGGATTCGGCGGCTGGAGTTTGCCGACCTGCCGAAGACGATCTCTGGCAAGATCCGACGGGTTGAGCTTCGCGAGGCAGAGGCGGTGGCGGTTGCCTCCAATGAGCGCGGCGAGTTCGCCTTCTCCGAGGAGGACTTTCCCACCCTCAAGCACTGAGACAAATCAAGAACCGCAAGCCCGTACGCTCATGCAGGCTTGCGCATCGCGCAAACGGAGGAGCTGATCTCCCATGACGAAGTACGTCATCGGACCGGACGTAGCCATGCTTTTGGCCTCTAACCAGGCTGGTATTCGCGACGAGCACGAGATCCTGGCTCCGACGCTTATCCGCTCGCAGCTGCTGTCGCTTCTCTACGGTGCTGTGCGCCGCGGTGAAATGACAAAGAAGGATGCCGATCAACAGCTCAACTACGTGCGCGGGCTGCGGATTCGACTGCTCGGTGACCGCGTCCTGCAGGACGTCGCATGGAAGATCGCCGACCAACTCGGGTGGTCCGACACGTTCGACGCCGAATACGTCGCGCTGTGCCAGCTGCAGGGCGACGCGTTGATCACGCTCGACGGGCGACTCGCGGATGCCGTAAAGGATCTGGTCACGGTCGCACCCATCGAGGAGCTGTCCTAGTCGAACCCCGTACGACGTCCGCCTCCACGCACGCTACTGCCGCAATCCGAGATCCGGTTCCCGGCCTGGCTAGGGGCGCGCCCGCGTGGCGGGACTTGGCGGCCAGGTGGAGCCGTCCAGCAGCGCACGGTCAGCGAGTGGTTCCCGCAGTTCCAAGAGGCGCTTGACCGGTGGGTTGCCTGGGCACGATTGGTCTCCGTCGGGGCCGGTGGTGGTCCTGTAGACCGTCGCGGCTCGCTCGGTTTCCACGACCGATGGTTCTTGCAAGAAGGGGTCTGGGTTCCGTCCGGTGGTGCACTCGCGTTCGGTGACCCCCACCGGCACCTTGGTCGCTGAAGGGGTCAACAACTCGCCGTAGGCGGTCATCTCCACCCATACCAGGTCGACTGAGTTCGACGAAAGGTGGTCGCTAGCCGCGGCCCGCTATGGCAGGTCGGGGGGTGCGTCGCCGTGCCGATGGACCACTTTCCACTCGCCACCCTCGCGCCGGTAGATCTGGGTGACTCGCAGCGTGTAGGTGTGGGGCTCCCCCTTCACGGTGGCCTGCGTGTGTTCGTAGCCCACCGTGTACGCCACGTCGCCGATGACGTCGGCAGCGACGATCTCGTAGGTGTACGACGTGCAATCGGAGAAACTTCGCTCCAGCAAACTGAAGAGCTCGTCGATTGAGGTGCGCCCGACGGCGCTCTTCCACGCACCGAAGACTGTCACTGGTTCCGCGCGGGACCAGATCGCGCGCCGAGAGGTGGCGTCGCCGTTATGCACCGCAATCTCTGCGTCTTTCAGCTGAGAGTTCACCCAACCCAGGAAGTCGTCGCGTTCACTCATCCTCCAAGTGAAGCACCCGGTACGGCGACTGCGCCACCTTCTGCCTGCCGAGCGCAGTCGGAGGACTTGGGGACCCAACGCGGTGACAGCTCCGGCGTTCGGAGCTCTATTCGCCCGTCACCCCGTCGATGAGTTCCCGTACGACGTCGAGATGGCCGGCGTGTCTTGCGTACTCCTGTAGGACGTGGAACAAGACCCATACCAGGGTCGGTGCTTCATCGGTCGACTCGAACCTCCCACCCAAGGCGCTGAAGTCGTGCAGGTTCGCCTCGTCGACGATCTGCCGAGTCCGCCGACCACCTGCCCAGAGGGCGTCAAGGAGATCGTCGAACGACTCGTCGGGCTGCACGTGCCAACGGCCTT
>JACCSH010000262.1 GCA_013813125.1 Nocardioidaceae bacterium
GAACTGGAAGCGCTGCTGCGGGTCTTGGCGTTGGCCATGGATGAAGTCACCTTGGGTCGTTGTACGGAGCAGCGGAGCAATACCTACTATAGGTGATAGTAGTAGACCGGAGGGTGCCCGTTCCCCCCAGCCTCAGGTTGCCCCGTATCCAAGGAGACCTATGGCCCGCCGCCACGTTGCAGCCACGGCCACCATCGCGATTTCCTTGGCGCTATCGGCCGCTCGAACCCGGGGGCCTCCACCACCCTCACGGACGAACCGCCCGTCGTCGTGACGGACAGCGCCGAATCTCGCCTGCATGGCACGCTTGTCGAGCCGCCTACCCAGCATCACCACCGCCGACTCCGGCGCGGCGTTACTCGCGTTCGGCCCGACCTACCCGCAAGTGCGATGCCGAGCACGATCATCGTCGACCAGCAGGACCGCATCGCGGCTCGGATCATCGGGGCGACCGCGTACAGGACACTGTCCGCGCTCGTGGAGGAGACCCTCGCAGAGCACAAGTAGGCCCAGGTGAAGACAGTGCCGGGGATCTCTGATGCGGTTCATGGAAGCAGCTACTATTACGGGTAGTAGTCAACGAGCAGGCGCGATCTGCGCTCGGCTTCATCGTCTGAGGAAACGGAGAGTCGTATGGCTGAGATCTTCTACGGGCTGGCGCTGCTGGCCTGTCCGTTGGGCATGGGGGCCATGATGTGGATGATGATGCACAACAGCCACCGGCACGGCTCAGGACTGTCCGTGCAGGAATCGTCTGAGCTTGCCCAGTTGCGTGCCGAGGTGGAACAACTGCATGACGAAAAAGGTGACCGCTCATCGACATCGGGCCATGTGCCGCCAACCCCGTCGCGTCCATGACAGAGACCTTGCTCGCCGCTGGGGTCTTGGTCGTCTCCCTGACTGCGACGTACGTCTGCTGTGTGCGGCCCCTGCGGCGTGAGCCTTGCTGTAGCTCGAACGATGCCACTGAGATGCGCCGCCTCCGGCGGGAGCTGGCCTCGCTTCGACGCCAGGCGGCGAGTGACTACGCCGGGAAGCCGACGGGACAGTAGTCCAACGCCGCGGACGCCACGGCAGGAGCGGCGGCAACCGTCAGGGGCAGCACGACCAGCCCGGCGGCAACCAGGAGCACGACCGCTGAGCCGCCCCTACCTAAGGGTCGCAACGGGGCGGCCAGTCGCTGCACCCGGGCCAGAACAGATTCGCCTCCGGCGCCGAGCGCCCCGGCCGGATGAGCCGCTCCAGACAGTGCCACCAGTGCGGTCGCCAGGACGCGCCGATCGCTGCTGCCAAGGGCATGGTCGTCGGCGTGCATCTCGACTAAGCGGGCCAGTTGGGCGTGTGCCGTGCGGAAGGTCGGGATGAATGGGAACGCGGCCATGAGTGCGGCCGCGCTGGCCAGGATCAGGTCGTGGCGTCCACGCAGGTGCGCCCGCTCATGCGCAAGGACAGCGGCCATTTCCGCATCGTCGAGCGTGGTGAGGGCGGCGGTGGTGAGAACCACCTGGCCGCGGCGACCCGGCACGCAGTACGCCGCGGCCGTCGAATGCTGGACGACCACGGCGCCCGATCCCGCATGACGGTGACCCAGCAGTTCCAGCGCCTCGCGCTGTTGTCTCCGATGGCTGCGGGTCATGGCCCATCCGGCGGCCAGGCAGTAGCCGATACGGGCCGCTACACCAGCGGCTAGAACGGCACCGGCCGTGGCCACGGCCACACCACCCGGAGTGGCGTAGTGAGCCTTGAGCGCAAGCGCACAGGCCCGCAGCAAGTCGGCCAGGTCCGTGGTTATTGGCAGGGTCGGCAGTGCCAACGCTGTCCCGGCGAGCATCACCGACAGCACGACGGTAATGGTGACCGCCTGCCACGCGAGAATGCCCAGACCGGGTGAACGATCCGGCCACTTCGCTCGCTGCAGGCCTCGCGCCCCCAGAGTGCCGATCAGGAGCGCGTAGCCGAGGAGAATCAGCGGCGCGGTCACCGGCCGTTGGCTTCCTTGCTCGGCTCGAAACTGTTCAGCGCCTCACGCAGGCGGGCGATCTCGTCGGCCGGCATGCGCTCGACGAAGTGCAGCAACGCGGTCCCGCGATCACCGCTACCGGCCAACACCTGCTCCATCAGGCTGGCGGTGTGTTCTTCGCGGGTATGGGCGGGACGGTAACGATAGGCGCGGCCGTCCTTCTCGCGGATTGCGAACCCCTTGCGATGCAGGTTGTCCAACACCGTCATGACCGTGGTGTAGGCGATAGTCCGGTCGCGCTGCAGGTCTTTGAGCACATCACGCACCACGACCGGCCGATCCCAGGACCACAGCCGATCCATCACCACAGCCTCAAGCTCCCCGAACTGCCGCATAGCAATCACCTTCCCTCGTCGCCAGACCCGACACTCGTGCCCACCCGGCAGCCCTTGTCCTATCGTGCATAGTAGATCGTCACGTTCCCGAGGCGTTCCCTGCACGAGAGGTCTCCATGATTGTCGCAACCGTCGCCAACAGCGCGTCGGACATCGTGCTGTCGGTCCGCTGGTGCTGGCACTGCTGATCGCGGTGACCGCCGGGGCAGTGTCGTTCTTTTCCCCGTGCTGCCTTCCGCTGGTGCCCGGATATCTGTCCTACGTGGCCGGCGTGGCCGGATCCGAGACACCCACAGCGAGCACGGACACCTCGTCGACGGCGCCCACGCCAGCAACCGCTTCGTGTTCGCCCGGTGCGGTAGTCCTCTCCCCCGCCTCTACCAGAGCCACGGTGAGGCCCGTACTCGGTGGCGTCGCCCGGTCACGCACCATGCTCGGTGCGGTGCTGTTCGTGGCCGGCTTCGCGGCGGTGTTCACCAGCTACGGTGCACTGTTCGGCCTGGGCTGGACGCCCTGCATCGGGCCGACGCTGGCCGCCGTCCTGACGCTCGCGACCAGTTCGGCCGACGCCAGCGGATTCTGCGTGGCACCGCGTCCTGCACCGGGTCGGGAAGGGCAGCAAGCCGGCCACCATGCCGCTGACCGTACCCGTCCTCCGGGCTCTGGAGGCCTGCCGCGGCGAACGCACTGACGGTCCGCTCGTGCTGCGCCCCAGCTCCGGCAAGCCGATAGACCGCCGGGACGTCTACCGCATGGTCCGCCGGATCGCCAACGCCGCACGGATCTCTCGGCACATCAGCCCCCACTCGCTCGGCACGCCGCCATCACCAACGCCCTAGACGCCGGCGTCCGCCTCCGAGACGCCCAGATCCTCGCCCGCCACCCCGACCCCCGCACCACCGAGCACTACGACCGCGCCCGCGGCAACCTCGACCGCCACGGCGTCCCCTTCCTCACCGCCAGGCTTCCTCGACTCTCAGCAGTGGGAGGCCTGGCATTCAATTCTCGACGACCCCAGAGCGCTGCTCCGCGTCAAAGACGACCTTCACGTGTGCAACCCCGCAAAGGACGAGTTGATCGGCTGCGGGCGTGCATTGAACAACGAGAGCGTGAGGGCGGAGCCCACAACCCCGCGATCTGCCGCGGCGGATACGAGACTTAGCACGATGTCCGGAGCCAGAAGCTCTGGTCAGGATTCTTGGAGGTGCGTCAATCCACCGCTGTCGCCCGTCCCCGAATCGGCTGCGGATGACCGTCGAGCTAACGGAGAAGTTCGATCGTGCACCGCGGCCCAGGAGCCTTCGCGAGGCGAGCGTCGCAGGTCAGGAGGGTCGCGTCTAGCCCCTCGGCAAGCGCGACATAACTGGCGTCGTAGACGGTGAGGTTGTCGCGCAACCCCCAGCAGCGCAGGATCAGCTGCCGTGCCGGAACCCTTTGGAGGGGTAGGTCCAGCAGGTCGGTGAGCGCGAGGTCAGCCCGCCGTTGGTCGAGATGGCCTCCCGCGAGCTGCCCGCGCAAGACAGAGGTGACCTCAAGGTCGACGAGATCAGGGGCGACCAACACCTCACCGTGGAGACGCTCGCGCGCCCCGTCCCCGTCCTGGCCATCGTCGGCGAGCGCCACAGCCAGGACGCTGGCGTCAACGACGAGCACGCTCGGCCCGAAGAGTGCGCGCCGCCGCCTTCAGCGGGACCGAGCCTCCGCTGCGACCACCGGCGCGGTCCAAGACCTCGTCGAGGGTCGGCCGGCTGGCCTCCTCGACCAGCTTCGCCAGCAGGTACTCCTGCAATGACTGGCGCGCCGCGGCCGCACGACGCCGGAGGACGGCGTGCGTCTCCTCGGGGACATCCTTGATCTGTACACTCGGCATGGCGCCATTATGGAGCCACTGGCGTCGAAAGCCAAGCGCCCGTAGAGAATGTGGAAACGACTCGGCACCTGCGTCACATCACCGCGAATGACGCTTCGAGTCGGTGTAGATCAAGCGCCTCGTCGAAGGAAGGACCAGTATCGCGTCGATGACCGACTGCAGGGACGCGCCGCCCATGCGCCCAACGCTGGTTTTGGCAGCGCCCGAGCTGGTGTGTCGAGGTTCGGCACCTGTGTCTCGTTCTGGCTTCGGTAGCTATGCGACATCGTGGCTCCTTCTGGGTTTGCCGTTGGGTTGGGCCAAGGCCCCGAACTCCTTGGTGGGATCGTGGCGGGCCTTGTGGGTTCGGACGAGTTGGCCGTCAAGAGTGATTTGGACGGTGTCTGCGACGAGGCGTACTCCGGCCTCTCGTCCCTTGTATTTGTTGCTCACCCGGTAGGCGGTGCCGGCGAAGCTGACAGAGCCGGAGCTGTCGATGATGCGATGGACTTCGTTACCGGTTGTTGGTCGCGATGGCCGTGCGGCTCTCGGCCGTCCCTGGAACTTGGCGTCGTCATCGGCCAGGTGCCGTTTGGCGTGGCTTGCGACGAGGACGCCGTTGTGGAAGACGTGGAGGAGGCCATCGCGGTTCTCTACGGTGACGGTTTCACCGCTGAGGTAGCGCCCGACGTGATAGCGGAAGGTGAGTACCCCGATCCGGCCGCTGCTGTCGACAACCCGGGTGACGGTTCTCTTGGCCGGCGCTGCCGGTTCCCGATTGGTCTCCACCTCACCGCTGATGACGTCGAAGCTGCGGGGCTCGGCGAGCTCGAATCGTTTGATGGGCGCAACGTCACCGATGCCTTGATGCTCACGGTCATGGTTGGAGCTCCTCACCCAGGCATCGAGGTGGAGTTGAGCCTCTTCAATGCTGTCCAGGACGGTGACGTCGAAGAACTCTTTGCGCATGGTCCGGTGGAGTCGTTCGATCTTGCCGGTCGTCGTCGGTGAATACGGAGCGGTGAGCAGATGCTTGATCCCGTTGTTGTGACAGATCCGGTCAAACAGCACCGTCGCGGGCCTGGTCATCAGTTTTCCGGTGAAGACCTTGCCGTTGTCAGTGAGGATCTGCTCGGGGACACCGTGCCGGTTAAGCCCCTCGACAAGTGCCTCACAGACCGGCTTGGCCGTTGCTCGAGGAACGAGCTTGGCGATGACGCAGAACCGGGAGTGATCATCGATGCCCGTCACCGCTGACAGCTGCGTCCCGTCGCTCAAGCAGATCCTGCCCACCACGTCCATCTGCCACAGTTCCATGGAACGGCTTCGTTCCCACCGCTTGTAGTCGCCCCTCTTGCGTCTGCGAGCCGTCGGGTCGATGAGTCCCTGACGAACCAGACACCGATAAATGGCCGACCGTGACGGGACCGGGTCGAACTCGCGACGAAGCTTGGACAGAATCGTCCGCGGCCCCCAACCAGGGTGAATGCGGCGCATCTCGATGATGCGGGCCTCGATGATCGGACCCAGCTGGTGTGGACACCGGTCCGGCTTGGACGATCGATCAGCCAACGCCCCGAGTCCCCCGTTGGCATAGCGGACAACCCACCGATGCACAGTTCTTCGATCGACCCCGTACCGAGTGGCGATCTCCGTGACACTCGCCCCAGTGTCGAGCACCTCCCGCACTGCCAGATAGCGCTGTTCAACCATCGAAAGCTCCACCAACACCTAAACCGCCTCCTTGACTCGGCCAAAGCCAAGTCAAGATCACCGCGGGGCAGATGGGACACAGGTACCGGAGCCAATGTCGCCCAGGAACCGAAGCCGGGCCGAACACCGAGACACACCTACAGAAGCCAGCCTGAGACAGACCTACCGGACTTCTACAGGTAATGCATCGACACTTTGGTGGGCCCCGTGG
>JACCSH010000304.1 GCA_013813125.1 Nocardioidaceae bacterium
CTGCTCCTCGCACTGGGTTTCATGGCCTGCGTCGCCGCGCTCAACTTCCGGGGGGTCTCCGAAAGCGTCAAGACCAACGTCGTACTCACCTTGGTCGAGCTGACGGGTCTGATCATCGTGATCTTGATCGGGTTCTACGCAATGAGCCAAGGCAACGTGGACTTCAGCGAAGTCACCGTGTTCAAGACATCGGAGGACAAGTCGGCCTTCCTGGCGGTCACGGCCGCCACGTCGCTGGCCTTCTTCGCGATGGTCGGATTCGAGGACTCCGTCAATATGGCCGAGGAGACCAAGGACCCGAGCAGGATCTTCCCGAAGGTCATGTTCACCGGTCTCGGGATCACCGGCGCCATCTATATCCTCGTGTCCATCGCAGCCGTTGCAGTGGTGGGGGTCGGCCCGCTCGCCGCCTCAGACACCCCCCTCCTGGAGGTTGTGCAGATTGGGGCGCCGGACTTCCCGATAGACAAGCTGTTCCCGTTCATCAGCATGTTCGCCGTGGCCAACTCGGCGCTCATCAACATGATGATGGCGAGCCGATTGCTCTACGGTATGGCGAAGCAGAACGTGCTACCGAGGTCACTCGGGCATGTGCACCACTCCCGCCGTACTCCTTACATATCCATCCTCTTCACCACCCTGATCGCGTTCGTACTCATCTACATCGTCACGAAACAGCTGGGCGATGACGCGATCCTGACACTCGGCGGCACCACGGCCCTCCTTCTGCTGGGCGTGTTCACCCTCGTCAACATCGCTGTGCTCGTGCTGCGTAACGACACGGTGGACCACGACCACTTCACGGCGCCGACTCCGATTCCAGCACTGGCGGCCTTCTTCTGCGCCTACCTCGTGGGGCCGTGGACGGGGCGTGACTTCGCTCAGTACAAGGTCGCAGGGGCGATGTTGATCCTTGGCGTAGTGCTCTGGGCGATCACATACTTCACCAACAAGACAGTCCGCGGCGAGGAGACCGGCTTCAAGGACCCCGCTCAGCTCCGCTGACCCAGCTATTACCCGCTGACCTCGGCGGCGGTCACACGACACTAGTGTTGCCCGACCATGGCTGAACTCACTGAGCAGTCCCAGCGCGCGCTGCGGCGCATGATGCTTGAACGTCAGTCCAAGCATCGGGTCCCCGGACTGTACGGCGCAGTCGTGCGCGACGGCGAGCTCTTATGGGGCTTGGGCGTGGGAAGTGCCGACATCCAGAAGCCGGACCATGCCCCCACCGAAGACACCCAGTTCCTGATCGCCTCGATAACCAAGACGTTCACCGCCACCCTCGTCATGGCGCTTCGAGACGAAGGCAAGCTCGATCTCGATGACAGCATCGACGCCCACATCCCCGAGAGCTCGCAGACCGGCGTCACGATCCGCCAGATGCTGAGCCATGTCACCGGCATGCAGCGCGAACCCGTCGGCGATGTCTGGGACACCCTCACCTATCCCGACCGAGCGCAGCTCCTCGACGGCTGGAACGAAGCCGAACGCATACTCAAGCCGCACCACCGCTGGCACTACTCCAACCTTGTCTACGCGATGCTCGGCGAGCTGGTCGCCCGGCTTGACGGCCGGGAGTGGGCCGAAAGCTTGAGGGCGCGAATCCTCGACCCGCTCGGGATGCGTCGTACGACGGTGGGATTCTCGGGCGACCATGCGACCGGTTACTACGTCCCGCCGTTCAGCGACGTGCCCGTCGTGGAACCGGTGCTCGACATCTTGGCGTTGGGGCCGGCTGGAGCCTTGGCCAGTACGCCGGTGGACCTCGCCACCTGGGCCGCGTTCCTCGCAGACCCCGTCGACGAGGTGTTGTGTGCCGACACGCTCGACGAGATGTGCCAGCCGCAGACGATGGCCGATCTGGACAGGTGGCAGTTGGCGTGGGGGCTGGGGCTCATGCTGCTGCGCACCGGTGAGCGGCAACTGGTCGGCCACACCGGGGGCATGCCCGGTCATGTCACCGGCTTGTTCGTGGACCGTCAGACGAAGACGGCTGGTATGGCTTTGATGAACTCCAGCGCAGCACCCGACCCGGCCGACCTCGCCGCTGAGCTGGCGGCCTATGTGCTGGACCACGAGCCTGCTGACCCAGAGCTGTGGGTGCCGGGGTCAAGCATCCCGGCAGAACTGCGGGCCGTTCTGGGAAGGTGGTACTCCGAAGGGCAGGCGTTTACCTTCTCAGTCCGATCGGGTCGGCTCGAGGCCCGGGCAGAAGCGGCGCCGTCGTACAAACCTCCATCGGTGTTCACCGAGGTGGCTGACGACCTCTACCGCACAGAGTCCGGTCGCGAGACCGGCGAACTGTTACGGATCACCCGCGACAGCTCAGGTGCGGTGACCAAGATGAACTGGGCGACCTACCTTGTGAGCCGCGAGCCGTATGCCTTCGGTGAATGGCTGGACAGCCCCTCTCCGGCCGAACACTAAGCCCAGCTCGAGCCAGACGAGAGGGGCCGGACCCCAATGGAGCCCGACCCTCTCGCAGATAAGTGTTGCCTTACGCGATCATCCGCGCTTGATCTCCAGTGCCGCTCGTGCCAGGTCAACGACCGTGTCGTCCGTACGGTCATCAGGCGTGCCGTTGAACAGTCTCACGACAGCACCGATCGCCTCGATGCCGTTGGCATCCTTCTCGACGACTCGGACGGTGTACTGGCCACCGGGGAAACGCTGCGCCTCGCCTGCTGGCGGCTGGGGCTGCGCTTCACCGCCCACGAGAATGGATCCCACGCCGGTACCCTTGGCGTCGCGCAACACGTCGCCGTCAGCCTGTCGGGTCACGTTGGCCCGGCCGCGGATGTTGCGGAGCTCGAGCGCCCCGAACTCGGCCGATTCGACGATGCTTCGGGTGTAACCCGTTGCAGAGCCGTTGTCGCGCTGTACGCCGTAGGCGAAGGAGCGACGTGCACCGAGGAACCCAAATGTTGGCGTTGCCTCTCCGGTACTGGTCTCGAGCACTCGGCCGTTGGTGCCAACACACGGGATGGGCTGGTAGGCGCCGCGCTTGGACGTCGCCGTGTCGGCAACGCGGGCTTGTGAGCCGAAGGCGGCGCCGTGGAACAAGCCACCCTCGACCTGTCCGTCAATGCGGGACTGCGCGTGCGCCGTGCGCTCGACGGTGCCGTCGGTACTCTCGAAGGTCAGCACATTGATGACCCCGAAGGCGCTCCGATTGGTCACCTTGCGCTTCTTGTCATTGACGGTGAGGGTTCCCTGCCCGGGGACGGGAACGGTGAAGGTCTGGCCGTCGGCGGGAGTCGGGATGATCTGGTCCGCCACTCGAAGCTTGCCGATGCTGGACACCTGTCGCACGCTGAAACCATCG
>JACCSH010000064.1 GCA_013813125.1 Nocardioidaceae bacterium
CCGCTTCACCTATGTCGCGGTCACCAGTGCGTGTGCAGTCTCCTTGCGGCTTCTGCTATGGAGCCAGATATCGAGGGATAGACCGTGAAGGCATGTGCGACATCCTCGACGGTGAGCCGTCCTGCGACAGCCAAGGAGACGGCGTGAATCAGCTCGCTGGCGCGGGGGCCGACTACCACTCCTCCCACGATGATGCCGGTGCCCGGTCGGCAGAAGAGCTTGACGAACCCATCGCGGAGGCCCTGCATCTTTGCCCGGGCGTTTCCTGCCAGGGGCAGCATGACGCCCGCGGCGTCGATCTCTCCCGCATCGACGGCCTGCTGGGTCCACCCCACTGTGGCGATCTCGGGAGCTGTGAAGACGTTGGACGAAACGGTCCGTAGGTCCAGCGGAGCTACCGCATCACCCAACGCGTGCCACATCGCGATGCGTCCCTGCATCGCGGCCACGGATGCGAGCATGAGCACACCGGTGCAGTCCCCAGCGGCGTACACCCCCTGAGCCGTGGTACGAGACACCCTGTCAACGGCGATGAACCCTCTCGCGTCGGTTGCCACACCGGCCTCAGTGAGCCCGAGATCGGAGGAGTTGGGGACGGACCCTACCGCCACCAGACAGTGTGATCCCTCCACCGTTCGGCCGTCTGCCAGTGTGACGATCACGCCATCGCCTTCGCGGCTGACCGTTTGAGCGCGCGACCTGCTGAGTACGGTCATGCCCCTGCGGGTGAAGACGTTCTCGAGGACCTCGGCCGCTTGCGCGTCCTCGCCGGGAAGCACCCGGTCACGACTGCTGACCAAGACGACATCAGAGCCCAGCGCGTTGTAGGCGCTGGCGAACTCGGCACCGGTGACGCCCGAGCCGACCACTATGAGGCGAGAGGGCAGCTCTTCAAGGTCGTAGACCTGTTCCCACGTGAGAATGCGGTCACCGTCGGGCTTGGCCGTCGGGAGGATCCGCGGCTGGGCACCGGTGGCGAGCAGCACCGCATCAGCCTCCAGAACCTGTTCACCACCCGCCGTGGTGGCGACCACCCGGGTGGGGCCGTCGAGGCGGCCTGCGCCCGCCACGACCGTGACACCCTCGGCTTCGAGCTTGCCCGCGATGTCGGCCGACTGTGAGGCCGCGAGCGCTCTGACCCGCGCATTGACGGCGGCCAGGTCCACGGTCGCCACCGCGTCAAGGTCGCCTGGATGCCCCGGCAGGCGCACGCCGAGCTGTCTCGACTCCTCGACGGAGGTCATCAGCTCGGCAGTGGCGATGAGAGTCTTGGATGGCACACAGTCGGTCAGCACAGCCGACCCGCCGATCCCGTCGGAGTCGACCACGGTTACCTCAGCGCCAAGCTGCGCGCCCACCAGGGCTGCCTCATAACCGCCGGGCCCTCCGCCGATGACCACCACGCGACTCATGGTTGCAACCCTAACCACCTGAGAAGTGGGCAGAGTAGCCTTCCTCGCGTGGTGCTTTACGCCGCTTATGGCGCCAACATGGACCCCGCGCGCATGCTGGCGCGCTGCCCCCACTCACCCTTCCGCGGCAGTGGGTGGTTGTCGGGTTGGCGGCTGACGTTCGGCGGCGAGGAGCACGGCTGGGACGGCGCGACGGTGACGCTCGTCGAGGACGCGAGCTCTCAGGTCTTTGTCTGTCTGTACGACGTCACTCCGGAGGACGAGCGCGAACTCGACCGTTGGGAGCCGCCACCCGTCCACAAGATCCGCCTCCGAGCGCACACTCTCGACACCGATGAGCTGGCGTGGCTCTACGTCCTCGACGCCCACGAAGGTGGACTGCCATCAGCCAGCCACCTCGGCGCGATCGTGGAAGCGGCCTACGCAGCCGGCGCCCCTGACGACTACGTCCACGATCTGCGCAACCGCCCGTGCCGCTCTGTAAACGAGTGACCCGCGCCGGTGTGCTCATCTGTCGGGTGAGCGATACGGTCGGCGGATGGAAGCAGCATCCTCGCCGTCGACGGCCCCCGACTACTCCGTCGACCGGGTCGCCGCCTCGTCGCCGTACCAAGTCGCGGGCAAGGCGGCCGACGCGCTGCGAAAGCTGACCGGCATCGAGCAGCACGACGTAGCTCTGGTGATGGGCTCTGGCTGGCTGCCTGCCGTCGAGGCCCTGGGCGAACCGTCGGCGGAGGTGGCGATTACTGATCTGCCCGGCTTTGCGCCGTCCGCTGTCGCTGGACATTCCGGCAAAATCCGCTCGATCGCAGCCGGGAGCGTCCGAGCGCTGGTGTTCCTCAGCCGGACCCATTACTACGAAGGGCACGGGGTGGCCGCCGTCGTGCACGGAATCAGGACGGCCGCCGCAGCCGGTTGCCGGGCCGTTGTCTTGACAAACGGTTGCGGCGGACTGCGCCGGCACTGGCGACCCGGCACCGCGGTGCTGATCAAGGACCACATCAACCTCACCGCCACGTCGCCGATCGTCGGCGCCACCTTCGTCGACCTGACCGATCTCTATTCGCGCCGGCTCCGAACTCTATGCCGAGAGATCGACCCGAGGCTCGATGAGGGCGTTTACGTCCAGTTCCCCGGTCCGCACTACGAGACGCCGGCCGAAATCGAGATGGTCCGCCGGTTGGGTGGAGACCTCGTGGGTATGTCGACCACCCTCGAGGCGATCGCGGCCCGTGAAGCGGGCATGGAGATTCTCGGGATCTCCCTGGTCACGAACGCTGCCGCCGGCCTGAGCGGCGAACCGCTCAACCATCAAGAGGTGCTGGCCGCAGGCAAACAAGCAGCGGCCCGCATGGGTGACCTGCTCGTCGACGTCGTGCCCAGGATCTAGGCCGTGCGCATCCTCCTCACAGGCGCAAGCGGGCACATCGGCAGCGTGTTGACCGCGCGACTCCACGACGAGCACTCCATCCGGGGCGTCGACCTGCGGCCCCCCGAGGGCAGCGTCCGCGAGGCGATCGGCTCCGACTTCATCGTCGGAGACTGCGCAGACCCTGCTCTGGCCGCTCGGGCGGTCGAGGGGGTCGAGGCCGTGGTGCATCTCGCCGGGATCGCGACGGAAACCGACCTACCGGCGATCCTGAACACGCACGTGGAGACCACCGCCGCCCTGCTGGACGCCATGGTCAATCACCGCGTCAACCGCATGGTCTATGCCAGCAGCAACCACGCGGTCGGCATGACGCCGCGCTGCGAACTGCTCGGCATCGGCGTCCCACCCCGACCGGACACGTTCTACGGGGTCGGCAAGGTGGCCGCCGAAGGCCTGCTCAGCCTGTACGCCGATCGCCATGGCATCTCCAGCGTGGCCATGCGAATCGGCAGCTTCCTCGAACAGCCCCAGACCCGCCGCGGTTTGTCCACATGGCTCTCCTACGACGACTGCACCCGCATGGTTCGTGCCTCGCTCACCGCCGACATCGAGGGGGTAGCCACCATCTACGGGATCTCCAACAACACCGACGCGTGGTGGGATCTGATGCCCGGACGGGCACTGGGCTACCACCCACAAGACGACGCCGCCACCTTCGCCAGCGAGATCCCACCACGACCCGAAGATGACATCGAAGGCGCCCGAGTCGGAGGCCCCCTCGCGACTTCCGCGTTCCGCCTGCCACCGTTCGGCGAAGCGCGGTGAGCGTCGAGGCGTCGCTGCGGGCACGGGTCGAGGCATGGATAGCCGACGACCCGGACGCTACCGCCCAAGCCGAGCTCGCCGAACTCCTGACCGCCGCGGAGTCAGACCCGCTCGCGTCTTCGGAGCTCACCGACCGCTTCACCGGTCGCTTACAGTTCGGCACCGCGGGACTCCGTGGTCAACTGGCGGCCGGGCCCAACCGGATGAACCGTGCGGTGGTGGTCCGCGCGGCAGCCGGCCTGGCGTCGTACCTGAAGACCGCCGTCGGCGAAGGGACCGTCGTGATCGGCTACGACGCCCGACGCAAATCCGACGAGTTCGCCCGGGACTCAGCGGAGGTGATGCGGGGCGCCGGACTCCAAGCGGTGGTGCTGCCTCGGCCGCTACCGACGCCGGTGCTCGCTTTCGCCATCGGACATCTGCACTGCATCGCCGGTGTCATGGTCACCGCGTCGCACAACCCTCCGGCCGACAACGGATACAAGGTCTACCTCGGTGACGGCAGCCAGATCGTGCCGCCCGTGGACGGCGAGATTTCGACGCAGATCGACACAGTGACCTCGGCCGCCGACGTGCCCAAGGCAGCCGGTTGGAGCGTCGCGGGCGAGGAAGTGGTCGAGGCGTACATCGATGCGGTGGCTGCCCTGCCGGACCCCGCCACCCCGCGCGTTCTCACTATGGCCTACACCCCGTTGCACGGCGTCGGCGACGAGACGGTCGAAAGGGTCTTGCTCCGGGCCGGTTTCTCAGCCCCCCTCGCGGTGCCGGAGCAAGTGCAGCCGGACCCTGGGTTTCCCACGGTCGCTTTTCCCAACCCCGAAGAGCCCGGGGCCATGGATTTGGCGATCGCTCTGGCCGCGCAGGTGGGAGCCGACCTGGCCGTGGCGAACGACCCCGACGCCGACCGCTGTGCCGTGGCGGTGCCAGTTGCCGGCGGGTGGCGGATGCTGCGAGGCGACGAGCTGGGAGTCCTGCTCGGCCACCACCTGCTGAGCTCGGGCACCCGCGGCGTCTTCGCCACCACCATCGTCTCGTCCTCACTGCTGGGACGGATGGCTCACGAGCATGGGGTCGACTACGTGGAGACCCTGACCGGGTTCAAGTGGATCGGTCGAGTCCCCGGCCTCAGCTTCGGCTACGAGGAGGCGCTGGGATACTGCGTCGCACCTCAGCTCGTTCGCGACAAGGATGGCATCTCAGCCCTCCTTCTGGTCGCTGAGCTGGCGGCGAGCCTCAAGGCCCGCGGCAGCAACCTGCTCGAGCGGCTCGACCACATCGCAGCACAGTATGGCGTCTATGCCACCGACCAGCTCTCCGTGAGAGTCAGCGACCTCACCTTGATCGATGCGGCGATGAACCGGCTCCGTGCGAAGCCCCCCAGCTTGCTTGGCGGCTACCGAGTCGAACGCGTCGAGGACCTCAGCGTCGGCAGCGACGAACTGCCGCCGACCGAAGGGCTGCGCTATCGCCTCGCTGACGGCGGGCGTGTCGTCGTACGCCCATCTGGTACCGAGCCGAAAATCAAGTGCTACCTAGAAGTCGTGCTGCCGGTCGAAGCCGGCGGCGTGGACGCATCCAGGATCGCCGCGACCGGTCGACTGGACGCGATCCGCAACGACCTCGCCGCCGCCGCAGGCCTGCCCCGCGATTCGTCCGACCGACAAGTGGGGTGTTGAGCGTCGCCCAGTCGGACGAATGCCTGCCCCGCGATGCCTGCCCCGAGGTTCGTCCACCCAAGCGATCGCAAGTGGAGTATCAGCTCCAGGCGAAGGCTACGGCGACCACGGCTGCGGCCAGGCCCAATGCGCTCAGTGGCAAGACATCCCACGAGCTGACTGGTTGCCTGTCATCCGGCTTGGCACTATCGGCCATTGCCATGATGCGCGACTCGACGTACTCCGGGTAGGTGCTGCCTGTCAGCTCCTCGTTCGCCAGCCGGTGCGTGGTGTCGTCGTCGCCTGGTGTTGGGAAAGCACCGGCTCCCCCGATTCCCATGAACCCAACACCCAGGCGGGGACCTCGCTGCTCGCGCAGCATGCTGCGAGCCGAGCGAGTCACACCCAGTCCATGGAAATGACGCTGGTCCGT
>JACCSH010000316.1 GCA_013813125.1 Nocardioidaceae bacterium
TCGCACCGGTGCGCACGTGCTCTACGGGCGCATCCTCGAACGCTGGAGCAATGCCGGCAAGGTGGACTCCTGGTTGCGTTATCCAACCACCAACGTGTTCCGCATCGAGGGAGGCCTGCGAGCCAGATTCCAAGGCGGCGTGATCAGCTGGGATCGCTCGAGCGACCGCTTCACGGTCCGTCGCTTCTAGCGGCGCCGGCCCAAATTAGGGCTGCCGGTCAGGCCCGTGCGCTTCCACCCGGGTCAGGTGGTCAGGTCGCGCAATCGTTTCTGTGCGCGGATGTGGGGCGCGTTTCGGGTGGCCAGGTCGCGTAATCGTTCATCTGAACGAAAGTCCAAGCAGGAGGCGGAGCCGGAAGCGTCAGCCTGGCGTGATGACGGCCACAAGGTCGCCACCCTCGATGCTACGAGGCCCGTCGATGGCCACGCGCTCGACTGTGCCAGCGATCGGAGCCGTTATCGACGCCTCCATCTTCATCGCCTCGATAGTGGCGACCACGTCACCGACTTCGACGGTGTCGCCAACCGATACAACTGGCGACACCACCCCGTCATATGGGGCGCCGATCTGGCCGGGCTCGCTCGAGTCGGCGCGTTCGTGGGCCGGAGCGTCGGGCGAGATCGACCTGTCCCGAACGGAGACCGGCCGAAGCTGCCCGTTGATCGTGCACATCACGGTCGCGATGCCTCGCTCGTCAGGCTGGCTGATCGACTCCAGACCGAGAATGAGCCGCACCCCCTCGTGCAGGTAGACGTCATGCTCCCGGTCGGGCGCGAGTCCGTACAGGAAGTCGCGTGTGGACAACACGGCGAGGTCGCTGTATCGCTCCCGAGATTCGGCGAGCTCGCGAGCAGGGCCTGGGAAGAGCAGGCGGTTCAACGTCGTACGACGATCAGCCTCCAGACCGCGCACATCGCTCTCGCTCAGTTCGGTCTCGCTCCGCTTGACGTTGCGGCCCGCCAAGGCCCTGGTGCGGAAGGGCTCTGGCCATCCGCCAGGAGGATCTCCGAGCTCACCGGACAGGAACCCGATCACCGAGTCGGGCACATCGAAGGAAGCGGGGTCCGCCGCGAACTCTGCCGGGTCCGCTCCCACCGCCACCAGATGTAGCGCGAGGTCGCCAACCACCTTGCTCGACGGGGTCACCTTCACGAGGTGGCCGAGGATGGCATTCGCAGCGGCGTACATGTCCTCGATCTGCTCGAACTTCTCGCCGAGCCCGAGGGCGATGGCTTGCTGGCGTAGGTTGGACAGCTGGCCGCCGGGAATCTCATGGGTGTAGACGCGGCCGGTCGGAGCGGGCAGGCCAGACTCGAACGGCGCGTAGAGCCGCCGCGTCGCCTCCCAGTACGGCTCCAGGTCACAGACGGCGTCGAGCGAGAGTCCCGTTGCCCGGTCGGTGTAGTCCGTGCTCGCCACCAGGGCCGACATTGCTGGCTGGCTGGTGGTGCCGGACAAAGCGGCGCTGGCCGCATCCACCGCGTCGACGCCGGCCTCGATCGCTGACAGCAACGTGGCGAGCTGCCCGCCGGGCGTGTCGTGGGTATGCAGGTGGATGGGAAGGTCGAACCGTTCTCGCAGGGCCGTGACAAGTGTCCGGGCGGCTGGCGCCCTCAGCAGACCAGCCATGTCTTTGATGGCGAGCACGTGGGCGCCTGTCTCGACGATGCGCTCGGCGAGGGCGAGGTAGTAGTCGAGTGTGTACAGCGTCTCGCGAGGGTTGGACAGGTCGCCGGTGTAGCACAACGCCACCTCCGCGAGTGCCGTGTTGGAGCCCAGCACTGCCTCGATGGCGGGTCTCATCTGGTCGACGTCATTGAGCGCGTCGAAGATCCGGAAGAGGTCTATGCCGGTCTCGGCGGCTTCGGCAACGAAGGCGTCCGTCACCTCCGTCGGGTAAGGCGTGTAACCGACGGTATTGCGTCCCCGCAGCAGCATCTGCAGACACAGGTTGGGCACGGCCTCCCGCAGGGCGGCGAGCCGCTCCCAGGGGTCTTCGGCGAGGAAGCGAAGCGCCACGTCGTAGGTGGCACCACCCCAGGCTTCGAGGGACAGCAGTTCAGGCGTCAGTCGACATACGTGTCCGGCGACCGCCACCAGGTCGCGGGTTCGGACCCGCGTCGCCAGCAGGGACTGGTGGGCGTCGCGCATGGTCGTGTCGGTGACCGCCACAGCGGTCTGATCTCTCAACGCCTGCGCGAATCGCTGCGGCCCGAGGTCGAGCAGCCGGTTTCGCGCCCCGTCGGCAGGGGGGGCACTCAGGTCCAACGGTGGCAGCTTGGTGGTGGGGTCAACGTCGGTCGGCGCATCTCCGTTCGGCTTGTTGACGGTGACGTCAGCCAGGTAGTGCAGCAGACGGGTTCCCCTGTCGGCCGACGATCGAGCTGTCAGCAGGCTCGGGTGCTGCTCGATGAACGAGGTGGTGACCGCGCCCGCGCGGAACTCGGGGTGGTCCAGCACCGCCTGCAGGAACGAGATGTTGGTCGCGACTCCCCGGATGCGGAACTCAGCGATGGCACGCTTTGCCCGGTCGACGGCAAGCTCGAAGGTCCGGCCCCGGCAGGTCAGCTTGGTCAGCAACGAGTCGAAGTGCGCGGAGACCTCCGCTCCGGTGTACGTCGTACCGCCGTCGAGGCGGATGCCCGCACCGCCCGGGGAGCGATAGGCGGTAATCCGGCCGGTGTCGGGCCGGAAGTTGTTCGCCGGATCCTCGGTGGTGATACGGCATTGGAGTGCCGCACCTCGAATACGGACCTGGTCCTGTTGAAGTTCAAGGTCCGAGAGGGATTCCCCCGCGGCGATGCGCAGTTGCGACTGAACGAGGTCGACGTCGGTGACTTCTTCGGTGACGGTGTGCTCGACCTGGATGCGCGGGTTCATCTCGATGAAGACGTATCGGCCTTCGCGGTCGACCAGAAACTCGACCGTGCCGGCGTTCCGATAGCCGATCTGCCTCGCGAAGGCCACCGCGTCCGCACAGATGCGTTCGCGCAACTGTGGGTCGAGGTTGGGTGCCGGGGCGACCTCCACGACCTTCTGGTGGCGCCGCTGCACAGAGCAGTCTCGTTCGTAGAGGTGGATAACGTTTCCTGCGGCGTCGCCCAGTATCTGCACCTCGATGTGGCGCGGGTCGAGGACCGCCTCCTCCACGAAGACCGTTGAGTCACCGAACGCACCGTCGGCCTCGCGCATGGCAGCTTCGACTGCTTTCCGCAGCGCCCCCGGAGCATCGACACGTCGAATACCCCGACCGCCGCCACCGGCCACTGCCTTGACGAAGACGGGAAAGGTCAGCCGGGCAGCGGCTGCACAAATCGTGTCGGCGTTTCGTGACGGCTCGATGTTGGCGAGCACTGGTACGCCGGCTGCCCGGGCCGCGGCGACGGCGCTTGCCTTGTTGCCGGTGAGGCGCAGCACCTGGCTGGACGGTCCGACAAAAACTATTCCCGCCGCATCGCAGGCGTCGGCGAGAGCTGGGTTCTCCGACAGGAACCCGTAGCCGGGATAGATCGCCTCGGCACCCGCGCGTCGAGCCGCACCTACGATCGCGTCAGGATCCAGGTAGGCACGCACCGGATGGCCCAGCTCACCGATCTGATAGGCCTCGTCGGCCTTGAGGCGATGCTCGGAGCCGCGGTCCTCGTGCGGGAACACCGCAACGGTCTTGGCGCCCAGCTCGTATGCCGCCCGGAAGGCCCTGACCGCGATCTCGCCCCGGTTTGCCACCAGCACCTTGGAGAACATGCCGAGAGGCTAGTACGAGGTTGCTCCATAGCTATGACGCGTCTCGCCTCGACGAAGGATCCGACTCTTACGTTGCCCTGGCGACGCGTGAGTCGGATCTTGCCGCCTGATGCCTCGCCTGTCAGTCCTTGATCTCGCAGAGCGCAGCGCCTGCCGAAACCGAGGCGCCGACTGTCGCGCTCAGCCCGGTGACGGTGCCGTCCTTGTGGGCATGGATCGGCTGCTCCATCTTCATCGCCTCGAGCACGACAACCAGGTCACCCAAGCTGACCTGGGAGCCGTCCTCGACCGCGATCTTGACGATCGTGCCCTGCATGGGTGCAGTCAGCGTGTCTCCGCTGGCGGCGGCGCCCGCCTTGCTCGTCGTCGCGCGTCGGGTCGGCTTGGGACCGCCATCTGTGGTCCCGCGCGACCTCCCGCCGAAGGCGGTCGGGAGTGTCACGGTCAAGCGTTTGCCGCCCACTTCGACGGTGACGGCCTCCCGGTCCTCAGGCTCGGCGGTGGCCGCCTCGCCTGCATAGGGCTCGACGGTGTTGTCGAACTCGGTCTCGATCCAGCTGGTGTGCACGCCGAAGGAAGTCGAGCTGCCTACGAAGGCGGTGTCATCGACTACCACCCGGTGAAACGGTACGACGGTGGGCATGCCCTCGACGACGAACTCGTCGAGTGCTCGTCGCGACCTGGCCAGAGCGTCCTGTCGGTTGCGTCCGGTGACGATCAGCTTGGCCACGAGGGAGTCGAACGCGCCTGGCACCGTCTCACCCTCGTCATAGCCACCGTCCAGACGCACCCCTGGCCCCGCCGGAACCCTCCACGTGGCCAATGTCCCGGCGGCCGGCATGAAGTTGCGGCCGGCATCCTCGGCG
The DNA here is from genome assembly GCA_013813125.1 of Nocardioidaceae bacterium. Taxonomy (GTDB): domain Bacteria; phylum Actinomycetota; class Actinomycetes; order Propionibacteriales; family Nocardioidaceae; genus JACCZJ01. The sequence continues at coordinate 4,612 of JACCSH010000316.1, forward strand.
TTGATGCGGAACTCGATGGAGTGGCCAGTGACCTGCGGGTCGTCGTAGCCGAGCTCCTCACCGGCAGCGATGCGGAACATCTCCCGTACCAGGTCGAGGCCGGTGACCTCCTCGGTGACAGGATGCTCGACCTGCAGGCGGGCGTTGACCTCGAGAAAGGAGATCGTCCCGTCCTGGCCGACCAAGAACTCGCACGTCCCGGCGCCGACGTACCCCGCCTCCTTGAGAATGGCTTTGGAGGAGTCGTAGAGCATG
>JACCSH010000017.1 GCA_013813125.1 Nocardioidaceae bacterium
CATCAGGCTGGATGCCAACGATCACCGTCGTCGCCCCACGCAGACGCGCCATCTCAGCGATATTGCGCAGCGTCTTGGACCCGAACGAGTCCAAGACGTCAAGGGCAGCCACGTCGATGATGACCCCGCGGGACCGATGCTGGCCGATCTGGGCGATCAGGTCCTTTTGGAACCGGATCATCTGAGAGTCGTCGAGGGCAGTATGGATCGACGCGATCAGGTAGCAACCCTGCCGCAGAATAGAGACCAGCGCCGGTCCAGTGTCCACTACCCCGCCGATCCATCCTGCCGGCTGACGGTGTAGCCGAGAAGCTTTTCGGCTTCTTCGAGGCCACCTTGAAGGTCACCTATCGTGTTCATCTTGCTCAAGTCCACGCCTATCGTGACCAGGGTTTGCGCGATCTCCGGTGATAGCCCGGTGATGATGACGCTGGCTCCCATCAGCCGTGAGGCATCGACTGTCTGCACCAGGTGGTTGGCGACGGTTTCATCTACATCGGGTGCGCCGGTGATGTCGATGACGACCACTTTCGCCCGGTGAGTTCGGATGCCAGTGAGCAGCTGTTCGGTCAGCTGGCGAGCCCGCTCGCTGTCCAAGACGCCGATGATCGGCAAGATGAGAAGTCGCTCGCGCACCGGAAGCACGGGGGTTGACAGCTCCCTGATGGCGTCCTGCTGTTGCCGGATGATGCGCTCGCGCTCGTCGACGAAGCTGACAGCAACGGTGTTGGCGATACGGTTCGCTGCAGGCTCATAGGCGTCGAGCACCCTGTTCAGCAGTGAGAAGTCGCGCTGGTACTTCTCGAAGAGCGATCGGGCAAGTACATCGCGGAGCAAAAGCACGATCCCCACGACCTCGTGCGTCTCCACCCCTCTCGGAATGATGCGCTCGGACAGGTCGCGGGCGTAGTCCTGAAGCGCCTCGACGCTTCCCGTCTCGAGCACCTCGACGTAGTTGTCGTAGACCGACTTCGTCTCCGCCGCCATCTCCTGAGGTGTCATCGCATGCAGAAGGTGCGCATCCTGGATACGTCCCGCCCACTCCTGCCGCAGCTTGGTTCGATGCTCCCGCAGGTGCGCCACCAACTGGGGCAGCAGCTCGTCTTGGCTCTCGCGATCGTCGGTGGGGAAATCCGCGGCCACCTCAGCGGCCAATGGTGAGTCCTCGTTCATCGTTTCGTCATCCTTCCTGGCGCCACTTGGTCATGGTCACTGTCGTTCCTCGACCTACCTCCGAAACCACCGCAAACTCGTCCATGATGCGGCGCGCACCCGGCAGACCCAACCCTAGGCCGTGGTAGGTGCTGTAGCCGTCGGCGAGAGCCTTCTCGACGTCGGGGATGCCGGGGCCAGTGTCTCGCGCCACGATGCACACACCTCGGCGAGGCTCCTCGAGCAACTCGATCACGACCTCGCCATCGCCGGCGAACCGAACGATGTTTCGCGCGATCTCCGACACGGCGGTTGCGATCAACGTCAGGTCCGTCCGCGAGAAGTCGAGGCGCGAAGCCAGCTCGCGTGCTCCCTGGCGGGCCCGCACGATGTCGGCGTCGGCGTGAATGCGAATGCGGACCTCATTGTCGCTGCGTTGACCGCGCTCGAGCAATGGCTGGCTGAGTTTTTCGCACAGGCCGCACTCCAAGAGATGCCTCGCCGCATCCACCTCCCGTTGACGGCGGCGGTCCCCGCTCGATACGGCGAACAAGACAGGGCGGCACCGATCCGTGAGAGTTCCGGCCCGCTCCAACGCCAGCAGGTACTCGACCCGGAGCCTGGCCCTGGATCGGTTCAGCTGCGCGGCGACCGCCCCGGCAGTCAATCCGAGCTCTGCCGCGAGTGACCGCGTGTCCTGCCCTGAGACCTCGTGCGCGACGAGAGTCTTGCGATCCCGTTCCGACAGCCGCCTTAGGGCCTCGGCGACGGCGTCCTGCTCCTCGCGTTGCAGGATGTTCTCGTCCGGGGCCACCGGTGGACGTAGGTCGACGATTCGGTGCTGGTTGCGCCGGTGCCGGTCCTGCTCTTTCCACATGGAAGCAACCAGGTTGCGGGCGGTGACAATCGCGTACGGCTCGAGCATCCCCGGCTCCACTCGACCGGCTGCAGCTAGCACCCTGACAAGCGTCTCCTGGACAAGATCGTCTGCGGCGGCCCGGTCGGACACCCGGGAGTAGACAAATCGCCGGACCATGGGGATCAGCGCCGCCACGTCGGCCTGACCGTCTGGGTCATGCAGCGCGCGAGCAGGTTGCGCAACGCTCATCCCCGCAGAGTACGCCAATATGCGGTCATGCTTCCCAAACCGTCCGCCAAATCTCGCCGCGACGCAGCTGCTAGGAGCCGGCGATCGCCTCATGATGGCGCAAGACCTCGGCGACGACGAAGTTGAGAAACTTTTCGGCGAACTCGGGATCGAGCTTGGCCTCTACTGCCAGCCGACGCAGTCGGTCAATCTGCTGGGCCTCGCGCGCCGGATCGGCTGGCGGCATGCCGTGCCGAGCCTTCAGTTGTCCGACGTCCTGCGTGCACTTGAACCGCTCGGCCAGCACGTGCACCAGGGCGGCATCAAGGTTGTCGATGCTGTTCCGCAGTCGAGTGAGCTCCGGCCCGTACGAGTCTGGGGACGGCACCGGTGCGGATGGCCCATCGTCTGCGCTCATGGCGCCGCAGCCTATCGAGCAAACGGACCAGTGCGACGACCACACGCGTCGTCGGCAGTCAGCGACATGGCAGTCAAGTGCTCAGCAGTAGCATGAGCACTGGCCGTCGAACCGCCCGTGGACGGTGGAGCCGCTCAGCTAGTGGGGCTTCCAGGCCTCTTCACTCTTGGTCAGCTGCATCACCTCGGTCGGCAAGGCCCCAGCCGCCAGCATCTCAACGGTCACATTCTCGAATACATCGCGAAGGCTCGCGCGAGCGGCGATCCACACCAGCTGCAACACCGTCGTCGAGTCGTTATAGCTCACGGACTCCGGTCGCAAGCCGTAGACGCTCACCAGCGGACCATCGACCGCCCGGATGATGTCGGCCACCGTGACCTCGGCGCCGGGCTTGGCCAGTCGCCAACCCCCATTTTGTCCCCGGACGCTCATCACGATGTCAGCCCGCCGCAAGTCAGCCAGGATTGCCTGCAGGAAACCGTGCGGAATGTCTTGCAGTCTGCCGATCTCCTCTGCCGACACCGGTGAACTCTCGCCACGTGTGCTGATTTCGACGAGGGCACGCAGGGCGTAGTCGGACTTGGCGGAGACGCGCACGCAGTTAGTTTGTCAGATGCGGAGTTTGGGACCGCCAAGGCGAATCCCGCCCCGGGCTTGAGAAGCGTCGCGTGCGAGTGTGCAGCGGGCCTTGGCTCGTGTCGCAGGTGCCTCGCTGGAACAGCGATCTAGCCGCGCGGCTACGCCAGCGCGCTGTGCGCCTCTTGAGATCGTTCACACGCGCGGAGGAGGCGGACCACCTTGGTCATAGCGGCGTTCCTCGACGTGCGTGGTGCGGCTACGCTGCGCCGCAAGGACGAGCGACAACAGGATGGTCAGGATCCCTGCAATCAGCAGAATCAGGCCGAGCGTGCGATCATCGACGAACTCCATGTCGAAATCAATGGCCCACATGAATATGGCGCCAAGCACAATCAGCACTACTCCGAGTCCGATATACATGAGCTCAGCCTCTCGTTGTTGGAAGACTGCCGATTTTGTGGGAAACGGTCGCGGCAATCTAGCTCGGAGTCTATAGGGCGGATAATCGCTGCTCTTGCATTTCCCGTGCGGGCGAGGCGCCCAGCATCGCGTGTTCACTCCCGCTCCTGGCGCGTCACCCTGCAAGCGGACGTCGGGATACTTCGCGTCGAATACTGGCTTCGATGTTCCTCCCAGCGCCGCTCTGCCGAAGACGGAGTGCTCAGCGCTTGGCTTTGGCGCGTTTCTCTGCTCCGGTCCAGCGAGCCTTCTTCAACCCAGATCCGGCGCCTGGTTTCCGTTTGGGCTTGCCGGAGAGGAGTTGACCGCCATGCTCAGATGCACGCGAATCGTCCAGACGGTCACGTGACACCGTCTCCGATGGCCGGATACTACGCCGTGCTGCGCCGTCGCGTCGGAGTGTCGAACGCTCGTCTCGAGGGGTCCGAACCGCCCGAACGGGAACGGGTTGCGGCGCCCTCTCCTCGCGAAGCGGGCGATCAGCCCGACGAAACGAGGGTTGCCTGCCTCTGGAGCGGGAGGAACCGTTGAGACGAGGGGCCCCCCTGTGACGGGAGCCGTTATACCTGTGGACACCGTCCTTGCCCGAAACGTCGACCCCAGCCTCGGCGGCCGTCGTACCGCTGGCTGCCAATGACGCGGCCGTCATCGGTTGGGTGGCGGTGCGTGCGTCATGATGCCTGGCCGTAACCCCGGCTGACCTTTGGAGCCGCGCGACGGCCGAGACGTGGCTCGATGTCGTCAACGTGACGACGACCCCCGAGTTGCCCGCCCGTGCAGTGCGTCCGCTGCGGTGCAGATAGGCCTTGTGCTCAGTGGGAGCGTCGTAGTGCACCACCAAGTTGACACCGTCTACGTGGATGCCTCGAGCTGCCACATCGGTGGCCACCACGACGTCTGCCTGCCCGTTGCGGAACTTACGCAGGTTTCGCTCTCGGGCATGCTGGCTCAGACTGCCGTGCAGGTCGACGGTCGTCACCCCGAGCTCGGCGAGATCCTCGGCAAGGTTTATCGCGCCGTTGCGGGTGCGGGTGAAAACAATAGAGCGAGGGTTCGCCTTGAGCAGGGCCGCAGCGGACTCGAGCTTGTTCTGCGGTCCCGTAACCAG
>JACCSH010000045.1 GCA_013813125.1 Nocardioidaceae bacterium
GCGTCGCCGGCACTCCGATCGCCGGTCGCGCCAGCCGCCGGGCCTGCAGGCTGGGGAGCTTGCTGCGGACCTTGGCCGCCGTCAGCGCCTGCGTGGCACCGGCCCAAAGGAAGGCAGCCAGAATAAACCCCATGATGTAGTCGATGAGGCGAGCCCGAAAGCCGAACCCGGGTAGCAGGAGCGGGTACGTCAAGGCAGCGACGGCCGCTAGCCGGCCACCCCAGGCAGCAACGACCACGCCGAGACTGCGTCGACCCGAGACCGCCCAGACCGTCGCCTGCAAGACTCGGCCGCCGTCGAGCGGCAACCCCGGCACGAGGTTCAAGACACCCACGACGAGGTTTGCTCCGGCTAATGCAGCGACGGCGAACCTCAGGAGTCCTTGGTCGAACAAGTCCACAGAGGCGAGGGCGAGGCCACCTATCCCTAACGACGTCAGGGGTCCCACGACAGCGATGACGAACTCCCGCCAAGGCGTTGTCGCCTCCCCCTCGATTTCGGTTGCCCCGCCAAGGAAATGCAGGTTGATCGAGTGAACCTGCATCTTGAACGCCAAGCCAGCAAGAGCATGCGATATCTCGTGCAGCAACACGGACAGATACAGCAGTACGGCGACGCCGACGCCCACCAGATAGGCCCCGGTCCCGATGTTCGGGGCAACTTCCCGAATCCGTTCCGCCAACACGAAGGCGAGGATTCCCACGATGAGAAACCAGGAGTTCGAGACTCGGAGCTCGACTCCCGCGACTGTGGCCAGACGAAAAGAGCCCGGAGCAGGTGGCCGCCGAGGCGGCCGTCCGCCCACCTGGTCCTGCATTTGCGGAATCACCCTTCAACGCTAGCGGGTTTTGTCGGGGGGCTGTCCTAGCCTTGGCACATGACCGCAGCGCTGAGCCCTTCACCCACCGAGTCCGACGGCTCACCGGCAACCACTGATGACATCTTCGCTGGGTTGACCCGGACCAACTCGTTGTCGCCGAGTCGGGCCAGCGATTTCATGACCTGTCCCCTTCTCTACCGGTTCCGGGTGATCGACCGGCTTCCCGAGGCGCCCAGCATCGACGCTGCTCGGGGTTCAGTGGTGCACCGGGTGCTTGAGGACCTGTTCGACCTCCCCGCAGGAGAGCGAACCCACTCCCGTGCGAACTCGCTGCTCGCCCCGGTGTGGCAGCAGCTGCTCGATGGTGAGCCGGAGCTCGCCGAGATGTTCGGTGACGATACTCCCGACCTCGCCACCTGGCTCGAATCGTGCCGCAACCTCCTGGGCCGCTATTTCACTCTCGAAGACCCGCAGCGCCTCGAGCCGGCTGAGCGAGAGGTCCACGTCGCCACTCGGCTCGGTTCCGGTCTCACGCTGCACGGCTACATCGACCGCGTCGACGTCGCTCCGACAGGTGAGCTCCGCATCGTCGACTACAAGACGGGCAAGTCTCCTGGTGAGCATTTCGAGGCCCAGGCGCTCTTCCAGATGAAGTTTTACGCCCTTGTCGTCTGGCGCACCCGCGGTGTCATCCCACGCGTGCTGCAGCTGGTTTACCTGGGCAACGGCGAGATGCTCCGCTACGAGCCCGATGAGCGGGATCTGCTGGCAACCGAACGCAAGGTGGAAGCGTTGTGGCAGGCGATCCAGCGGGCTACCGACAGTGGAGAGTGGCGCCCACGCAAGTCAGTCTTGTGCGGGTGGTGCGACCATCAGGCGTTGTGCCCAGAGTGGGGCGGCACGCCCCCGGCGCTGCCGGAGGCCACAGGTGCCCAGGTGCCGAGCCCAATCACCGGCTAGGGCCAGCGGCGAATGTCTCGTCTGCCTGCCGCGGCCGGATCGCGCCGGAAAGGATCTCCTCGGCGTAGTGGCAGGCCGCCGTATGCCCCGGCTCGATCAGCCGCAAGGCTGGGCGTTCGTCATGGCAGCGGATCTCCTGCCGATACGGGCATCGGGTGTGGAAGCGGCACCCCGGAGGCGGGTTCGCTGGAGACGGCAGGTCGCCGCTGAGCAAGATCCGCTCCCGCCGATCCTCCACCTCCGGATCGGGCACCGGAACTGCCGACATGAGCGAGATCGTGTACGGGTGCAGAGGCTTGGCGTACAACTCGTCTGAGGATGCTTGTTCGACGATGCTCCCGAGATACATCACCGCCACCTGGTCAGAGACGTGCCGCACCACGGCGAGGTCGTGAGCGATCACCAGATAGGTCAACCCCAGCCTCTCCTGCAGCTCCTCGAGCAGATTGAGCACCTGCGCCTGGATTGACACGTCGAGTGCCGACACCGGCTCGTCGGCGATCACCAGGTCGGGTTCCAGCGCGACGGCCCGGGCTATCCCGATCCGCTGGCGCTGGCCACCGGAGAACTCGTGCGGGTAACGGTTGGCCGCCGAGCCAGGCAGACCCACCAGTTTGAGCAGTTCTTGCACGCGGTTCTTCCGGTCGTACTGGATGCCGTGGGCGCGCAGTGGCTCGGTGAGGATCGTCTCGACGCTCTGTCGTGGGTTGAGACTCGCCATCGGGTCCTGAAAGACCATCTGCATCGAGCGACGCTTCTTGCGCAACGCCTCGCCCTTCAGCTGGGCGAGGTCCTCGCCGTCGAAGATGACCTGCCCTTCGGTGATGTCGGTCAGTCGAAGGACAGCCCGCCCCAGGGTGCTCTTGCCGCAACCAGACTCGCCCACGAGCCCAACCGTCTGCCCCTTCGCCACGTCAAGGTCGACGCCGTCCACCGCCTTGACGGCGCCCACCTGGCGGTCGAGAAGGATGCCCTTCTTGATGGGAAAGTGAACTTTCAGCCCGCGGATCTGCAGCAGCGGCTCGGTCATGAGCTGCCCCTGGGTTTGGTCTGGGTCGGTGGAAGCGGGTGGAAGCATCGCAAGGCCCGGTTGCCCAGCGGTTCCAGCCGGGGTGTCTCCATCCGGCAGTCTCCTTGGGCGTGAGGGCATCGGGGGGCGAAAGCGCACCCCTGACTCCACGGCAGGGTGTCCGTCGGAGAGCCCGGTATCGGGGTGAGTGGCTCGCCCCTTCGTTGGTCGAGGCGCGGAATCGACGCCATCAGTCCGCCGGTGTAGGGATGGCGGGGATCGGCGAACAGCGTTCGGCGTTCACTCGACTCGACGATCCGGCCCGAGTACATGACGTGGACTCGGTCACACAGGCCCGCAACGATCCCCAAGTCATGCGTGATCATCACCAGGGCCGTGCCGGTGGTGGTCACAAGTTCCTTGAGGAGCTCGAGAATCTGCGCCTGGATCGTCACGTCGAGTGCTGTCGTGGGCTCGTCGGCGATGAGCAGCCGAGGTCGGCACGCTAGGGCGATGGCGATCAGCACGCGTTGCCGCATACCTCCCGACAGCTGGTGGGGATACTCGGAGACGCGACGGGCAGGATCAGGGATCCCCACCTTGTTCAGCAGGTCGACGGCTTCGGTTCTCGCATCGTTCTTGCTGATCTCGCGGTGGCGCAGGAGGACCTCGGTCAGCTGCCGTTCGATGTTGATGACCGGATTGAGACTCGTCATCGGGTCCTGAAACACCATTGCCATCTCGGCCCCACGCAGATCACGCAGCTGTGAAGTTTCCAGGCCGATCAGTTCGCGCCCGTCGAAGTTCACACTGCCTTGGACCTGGACTCCTCTCGTCGGCAACAAACCCATCACGGCGAGGGACGTGACGCTCTTGCCGCTCCCCGACTCCCCCACCAGCCCGACATGCTCGCCAGCCTGTACGTCGAAGGACACCTCGTCCACGGCGAAGACTGGCTTCGACCCGTGGTGGCTGAAGGTGACGCTCAGGTTGTCCACGCGCAGGAGTGGCGTCTCACCGCCTCTATCGGGGCGTACCCGGGTTGCCTCTGCCGGGTGGTCATCGAGGTACTCAACAGGCATGCGCTCACCGTCGCTGTTTGGGATCGAGGGCCTCACGCAGCGCCTCACCCAGCAAGGTGAAGCCCAGCGCCGTGATGGCGATGCAGATACCTGGGTAGAACGACAGCCACGGGGCGATCTCGAACCGCTCCTGCCCCGAGACGATCATTCGGCCCCACTCCGCCACGGCCGGGTCGTCCTCGCCCAGTCCCAGGAATGACAGCGCAGCCACCTCCACGATCGCGGTCGCCAGGTTCAAGGTGGCCTGGACGATCGTCGGGCCGAGGGAGTTGGGCAGGATGTGGCCCAAGATGATGGTTCTGCGACGTAGCCCGAGCGCGTTGGCCGCCAGCACGTAGTCGGAACGGCTCTGCGCGAGCATCGTGCTCCGCAGCAGCCGAGCGAAGATCGGTACCTGGGCCACGCCGATGGCGATCATGAGCGTGAAGCTGTTTTTGCCGAGGGCCGCAGCGATGCTGATGGCGAGCAACAGACTGGGGATCGCCAGCAGCACATCTACGAAGCGCATGACGACGGTGTCGACTTTTCCACCCAAGCCGCCGGCCAGTACGCCGAGCGCCGCCCCCGCAAACAGTCCGATGAGTGTCGAGATAACTCCGATCACCAGAGACTGGCGAGCACCGAAGATGAGCTGGGTCAGCATGTCCGAACCCCACCGGTCGATTCCGAGGAGGTGCTCGGAGCTGCTGCCTTGCACGTAGAAGGGGGTGGACAGCTCTGTCCACTCCGTCGAGGCGGGCTCGTACGGCGCGAGCAGCGGCGCGAAAACGGCGATGAGAACGAAGATGCCCATGATCGCGGCGCCGATGATCGCCATCGGGCTGCGGCGTAGCCGTTTCCAGGCGCCGCGCCACAGGCTCTCCCCGACCAGGGACTCGGCCGATAAGCCCTCCGAGGTCAGTACGG
>JACCSH010000047.1 GCA_013813125.1 Nocardioidaceae bacterium
GCTCCACCCCGCGTTGGCTGCTGACTTCGCAGCGAGTGCAACTGTACGGAGGCCCGCCGGGCGAATCAAGTCAGCGTCAACCCTGCCGCCACCGCACGCTCACATGCTCCCAGGCACCCAACCCCGCGCACGTGAACGATTGTGCGACCTATACGGCCCAGTCCGGGTCAAACTTCCGCGCACGTGAACGATTGTGCGACCAAACAAACCCCCGCCGCGCGGCCAACCCGCCGACGACAGACGGACCAAACCAAGCCCTTACCCTCCCGGTGACGCCGTCGTCTCAGTGGGCTCGGTCGTCGTCCCCGTCGGTGGAGTCGTCGTGGTTGGCGAAGTCTCCGTCGGTGCAGTCGTCTCTGTGGGTGTGTCCCCCGGTTCCGGATCGTCTCCAGAACCCTCGGCGGCTTGCTGCAGTGCGATCGCCTTCTCGACCCACTCCATAGCCTCCTCATTCGCCTCTTGATAGGCGCCCAGGTCACCCGCTTCGTAGGCTGTCTGCGCCCGGACGAAAGCCGCCTCCGCCTCGCTCAGGTACTTCGCCAACTGCTCTCGGCGGTTATCCGGACCGCCACCGCCGTTCCCCGGACCGGGATCGGGATCATCAGACGTCGGTGGCGTCTCCGTTGGCAGGTCCTCGAGTCCGAGTGCGTTCGCGAACGCCTCCTCGAAGGAGGTGCCAAGTCCAACCTTCCCCACCTCTTCTTCGCCACCTTCACCGACCGCGACCAGCACGAACTGGAGAATCGGATAGCTACCTGTCCCCTCACGGCGGGTGTACACGGGCTGGACGTAGAGCAACTCGTCACCGATCGGTAACGTCAACAGGTTGCCCATGTCGACCTGGTTTCCCTGCGTCTTGTACTTCAACAGAGCCGCCGAAACGACCGGGTCGCTCTGCAACGCGTTCGCCACCTGCCCGGGACCACTCACTGCGTTGTCGCCGGGCAATTCGAGCACGGTGAACTCCCCATACCGCTCACTCGCCGCATCGGCGTTCACCGTCATGAAGCTCGCAAGGTTCTGCCGGTTCTCCGGCACATAGACGCTCGTCAACGAGAACTGCGGCTCCTCGCCCGGGATCTTCACCGACAAGTAGAAAGGCGGCTGCGCCTCCTGGGCCGGGGTGACGGTCGGGTCTTCAGGAACCGTCCAGTTCTCCGATCCGCCGTAGAAGGTGTTGGCGTCCGTGACGTGATAGCGGGAGAAGAGCTCGCGCTGGACCTTGAACAGGTCCTCGGGATAGCGCAGATGCGCCAGCAGCGACTCCGGGATCTCCGTCTTGTCCACGACCACCTCGGGGAAGGCACCTCTCCAGGCTCGGAGCAACGGGTCCGTCTCGTCCCACTCGTAGAGCGTGACCGTGCCGTCGTACGCGTCGACGGTCGCCTTAACCGAGTTCCGCATGTAGTTGATGTCATCCGACGCCTGCCCGACCACTGCGGCCTCGTCGGTGAGCGAGTCGCTGGTTGCGTCGCTCAGATCAACCAGGTTCGACATCGGATAGTTGGCAGTCGAGGTGTACCCGTCGAGAATCCATAGCAGTCTGCCGTCGACAACGGCTGGGTACGGGTCGCCGTCAACCGTCAACCAGGGCGCGACCTTCTGGACCATGTCGTGCGGTCGGCGGTCATAGATGAGCCGCGACTCGCTGTCGACGCGTCCCGAGAGCAGGATCGACGACTCCCAGAACTTCGCGGCGTAAAGCAGCTGGGTGAAGGTCGAGCCGATCGGCACGCCACCTGCGCCGTCGTACGTCGAGTTCTCGTCGGCGCCATCGCCAGTGCCCGTGTCGGGAATGTTGAGCTCGACCGGCTCCTTGCCGGCCTCTGCACCGACAATCGAGTAGGTGGCGCCCAGCTCCCCGAAGTAGACACGCTGCTCGAACTCGCCGAGCCTGCCCATCGACGGCAGGTTCTTCTGGGCGAAATCTGGCTGACCACTGGCAGTGCGCCGGTCTCCGTAGGCCGCCACCACGCCGTACCCGTGGGTGAAGACGGTGTGGTCGTTGGTCCAGTTGCGCTGGTCGGCCGGCACTCCGGCGAGGTCGATCTCTCGAACGGCGAGCACCACGTCCTGCGGCTCGGTCTCACCCTCGAACGTGTAGCGGTCGACGTCCAACACGTCCGGCACGGTGTAAAAACCCCGCACCTGCTGCAACTGCTCGAACGCGTCGGAAACAAGCCGCGGGTCGATCAGCCGCACTCCCGGAAGATCCGCGGCCTGCCGCTGCAGCTGCTCAGCGGTGTCCGTTGTCGTGCCCGCATAGTCCTGCATCTTGATGTCCTCGAGGTCGTACGCCGTTCGGGTCGCCTCGATGTTCAGCTGGATGTATGCGGCCTCCTTGTCCGCCTCGGTGGGCTTGACCTGGAAGCGCTGAACGAGCGCCGGCCAGATTCCGCCGATCAGCACCGCCGACAAGATCAGCAGGCCGAACCCCAGGACGGGAAGCATCCAGCCCGGCCGAAAGACGTTGCCGAAGAACAGCAGCGCACAGATGATCGCGATGATGGCGAGGATGTTCTTCGAGGGCAGCACCGCATTGGCGTCGGTGTAGGTGATGCCGGTTATCAGGTTCCCCTCGGAGAACGCCAACCCATAGCGGTCCAGCCAGTACGACGCCGCCCGCACCAGCATGAACAGCCCGAGCAGCACCGACAGCTGCACCTGAGCACCGGACGCCACCTTGTTGCGCCGCGCCTGCAGACGAATGCCGCCGTACAGGTAGTGGGTGGCAAGGGCGAGGAGAAACGAGATCACCAAGACGGTGAAACCGAAGCTGATCAAGAAGCGGTACCAGGGGTAGCCGAACACGAAAAAGCCGATGTCGCGGTCGAAGTAGACGTCGGTCTCCCCGAACGGAACGCCGTGTCGCCACAGCAGGTACGTCTTCCACTGCCCAGCCGCGGTGGCCCCACCGAACAGGAACGCCAACAACCCAATCCCCATCAGCACCCAATGCCGGATGGGGTCGATCACGTCTTGGTAGCGCTCGACCGTCGGGTTGCGATAGCCGTCACCGATCAGGATCGGGCGCATCCGGAACGCCAGCAAGGCGTTCCCCACCGCGACCGCCGCAAGCACCAGCCCGAAGACGACGAACAGGCCGACGCGGGTCCACAACATGGTCGAGAAGACGCTGCTGTAGTTGAGAGAGGCGAACCAAAGCCGCCCGGTCCAAACCTCGACGAACACCGAGAACAACATGACCAGCGCAAACGCCACTGCGAGTGTGGGCAGGAGCGCACGTGGTCGTCGCGACGGCGGACGACGTGGTCGAACCGGTCGGCCTTCGTCCTCATTGAAGATGCTGCTCACATCACGTCCTTGTCTGGATCAAGAGTCTCACGCAGAGCCTCTACCAACGCTGGTACGACGTCCGGGCCATGGATGAGCGCATCATCACTGTCATGAGAGCGCAGCCGCAACACACAATGCGCCTCACCGGTGCGAAGCACCCCCACCACGATCCGCACATCCTCGTGCCTCTCGTGCTGAGCGGCGAATCTCGCCGCCAGGTCGGGGTCAGTTGGCACCTCGTCCTCGGCGCCCGGAGGCAGGACCAACCGTTCCACCACAGCCAGGACACCGGCCACCTCAGGGGGCCAGGTGATATCGCCCAACAGCTCCTCAAGGGGCCAGTCGGGGTCTTCTAATTCCTGCTCCACGGGCGTGAACGGGTCACCGAAGCCGTCACTGATCCCGAGCTCAGCAGCCAGCTCCGGCTCCGCCGCCGCAAGCTCTGCTGTCGGCGCCAAGGCGAACAGTCGCGCCGGCTGGTCCCAGCCGGCCTGGCTCGCGTGCTGTTCCACCTCGACCGCCGCCATCCGCAGACCGAGCGCGTCCGTCGTGAGACTACCGTCAGCACCTGTCACCCGTCGCACCCTCCGACCACTGTCTCGTTCCCGGCCCGAAGAGACTCGAGCGCCTCGACCGCCTCGACCATTGTGGCCACCGCGACGAGGCGGATCTCCTCGTCATCGACGAACCTCCCGACGTCAGCGCAGTCGCCAGCCGGCACCAAGAAGACCGTCGCGCCGTCGTCGCGCGCTCCGGCGATCTTTTGCTGTACGCCACCGATCTCGCCAACCGTGCCGCTCGCGTCGATCGTGCCAGTCCCGGCGATGTGCGCTCCCCCGGTGAGCGCACCGGGTGTGAGCTTGTCATAGATCCCCAGCGAGAACATGAGCCCGGCACTCGGTCCGCCGATCTCCTGGCCGAGCTCGATGTCGACCTCGAAGGGTGGGTCGAAGTCGTCGCGCAGTGTCACTCCCACGCGCGACTGTGACGAATCGTCGGGCGACGGAGCCGTCGTCACCTCGACCTCTCGGCTCGCGCCGTCGCGCGTGATCTCCAGGGTGATGCGGGTGCCCGGCTCTACTGCGCTGATGACCTCAACGGCGTCCTGGGTGGAGAGGATGGGGGTCGAGTCCACGGCGACGATCTCGTCGTCCTTTCGTAGCACACCGTCCGCTGGGGCGCCTGGTGTCACGGCCTGCACCTTCACCCGCACAGCGTCGACGCCCGCCTGGGCGAGTCCGACGGCACGTGCCGAGTCCATCGAGTCGAGCATCTGGACCTCGTTCTCCTGCTTCACCTGCTCCACGCTTTGCTCCGGTGGGTACACCACTTCGCGCGGCAAGATGATCTGCTCGGTGGACCACCACGCGCTGAGCACGTCAGGCAGGTGAACGGCTGATTCCGGCGATGTCACGGACACCGTGGTCAGGTCGAGGTTGCCAGCTGTCGGATAGGTCCGAGCCCCTTTGATGACGATGACCGGTTCGCCCTTGAACTCGCCGATCGTGTTCTCCGTCAGCCCGGGCGACATCACGACGTACGGCACCGGGACCAAGACGGCCACGCCGATGAGGACGATGAGAGCCAAGACGGCCACCGACAACGAGGTGGTACGGCGAGTCATGCGTTCGATGACCTCACCGCTGCGTGTCGGGAGAAGAGATGGCGCGGCTCGAAGACCTCCGGATGACCACGCCGTGGCTGGGCTCCGAGAGCCTGACGCTCGAGCCTTCCCGGGAACGGACCTTGGCCTGGGGCACGGGCCGCTCGAGCGCCTTCTTCAAGCGAAGCTGGGCTGCGGCGGAGTCGTCTCGACGGATGTCATCGCGGGCCCGGCCGACCCAGGCCGCCCAGACCATCGCCAAGGCGGTCGTGGCCAAGGGCGGCACCAGCCACCACAACACCTCCACCGCGACCTCCGTCTCGTCTGCTTCGCTGAAAGCCCAGCCTACGTCGGCGCTGGCGATGATCCCTGTCACTGCTACGGCGTGCCCACCCATTCGTCGCTGCCGTCGCTGAAGCGCTGGTGCTTCCAGATCGGCACGGTCTCCTTGAGCTGGTCGATCAGGTGCCGCGCCGCCTCGAACGACTCCCCCCTGTGAGCGCAGGCGACCGCGACAACGACCGCGATGTCACCGACCTCCAGATCTCCCACCCGGTGCACAGCCGCCAGCCGAACCACATCGAACTTGTCGACCACGTCGTCGGCCACGCTGCGCAGCGCCGCCAATGCCGTGGGATGTGAGCTGTAGCCCAGCTGGTCGACCGGTCTGCCGCCGTCGTAGTCGCGAACGGTGCCGACGAACAGGGTCACTCCGCCGGCTTGGGGGTGCTGCACGGCGTCGTACACCTCGCTGATCTCCAAAGCCGTGTCACGGATGGAGAGCAGCGCAATGGCATCGGTCATTTCCCGACCCTAGTGGCAACGCCTCTACGACCCTTCGGACGTCTCCGCACCTGTGCCGCCGCGCAGGAGCAGTCGGCGCGGCAGGGTACCTGCCATATCGTCGTAGTACCCGGACCAGAAACCACCGCGCCGGAACCCCAGTCTGTGACTGTGCGGCGCCGATCGTCTCCGGACCGGCCACTCGTGGCGGGCAGTAGATTTGGGCCATGGCTGACCTTCCCCCCCACTCTGGTGACGATCAATCCGACGAAAATCCCCGCAATCCCTTTGCGGGGACACCCCTTGAGCAGATGTTCGGCGCTCTCGCCGGTGGTGACACCAGTGGTCTGCAGGCGATGTTCGGACAGCTTCAACAGATGTTCGCCCCGCACGAGGGCATCGTCAACTGGGAGATGGCCCGCGACGTCGCCCGCAAGTCGGTCGCCCAAACCGCTGACCGCTCCCCTGACGCCGCTGACCAGACTCGGATTCTCGACACCGCCCGGCTCGCTGAGCACTGGCTCGACGGCGTGACCGACTTCCCGGCGACTGGGGTTGTCGGGGTTGCGTGGAGTCGCGCCGAGTGGATCGAGTCGAGCATGCCCGCTTGGCGCGAGCTCGTGGAACCCGTTGCAGAGAGCGTCGTCAGCGCCTTGGGCGGAGCCCTCCCGGCCGAGGCGCAGGCAATGGCCGGTCCGATGATGGGCATGCTGACCCAGATCGGCGGCGCGATGTTCAGCCAGCAGATCGGCCAGGCCATCGGCGCCCTCTCCCGGGAGGTGGTGTCGGCAACGGACATCGGCTTCCCCGTGAACACCGACGGCAAACCTGCCTTTGTGATCCAGAACGCCCGAGACTTCGGCGAGGGTCTGGCGGAGAACGAAGACGACATCCTGCTCTATTTGATGTTGCGTGAGTGCGCCTACCAGCGGCTCTTTGCCTCGGCGCCTTGGCTGCGCGCCTACCTGTTCTCCGCGGTAGAGGACTACGGGCGCGGTGTCAGCCTCGATACTTCGGCGATCGAAGAGAAACTGGGCCGGCTCGATCCGACGAATCTGGCTGGAATGCAGGAGGCCATGACCGGTGGGTTGTTCGACCTCGATCCCACACCCGCCCAGCAACTCGCGCTGACCCGACTGGAAACTGCTCTGACCCTCGTTGATGGCTGGGTCGATGAGGTGGTCGGACAGGCAACGGACAAAGCAATGCCACAGGCCCAGGCGTTGCGGGAGGTCATCCGTCGGCGACGTGCCTCGGGTGGACCCGCCGAGGCCATCCTCGCCGCCCTGGTCGGTTTGGAGCTTCGCCCTCGGCGAGTGCGGGACGCCTCGGCCCTGTGGGGCGCCCTCCGTGCGGCTGAAGGCCCGGGTGCTCGGGACGCCGTCTGGGCCCACCCCGACCTCATCCCCACAGCCGCCGACCTCGACGACCCGCTCGCCTTCGCGCAGCGGACCCGCGAGGCCGACGAGATCGACGTCCAGTCAGCCGACTTCGATGCCCAGCTCACCGCGCTGCTCGAGGAAGGCAGACCTCCAGCCAGCGACGAGCCAGCGAAACCCTCCGCCAACGCCGAAGGCGACGCCGGCGGTGAAGGCGCGGACCCAGACGATCCGTCCGGCAACGAGGAGGGCGAGCGCACCAGCGAGTGAGGCGCGGGCGCAACAGTCAGATTTGTCTGAACCAGATTCCCGCGGAGAACCGGACGCCTGCTCAGGTGCGTTCCACCAGTGTCGCCACGGATCAGCCGGACGACACCAATGAGGCCTCCAAGGCTTGACGGCGCTCGCCTTCCCCTTGCCAACGCCGACCGGCTCTTCGAGGCCTCATCGATGCGCTCACGCTAGAAGGTCGCTCCCGGCGACGTCAATCAGCGTTCGGACAAGCTTGTGGAAATCGCTGTGTACAACTTGTGTGCCACGTTGCAAGGCTGTGGATATCCAGTGGACGACGACGCCAAAGCCTGTGCAGAACCCGATAACTTTGCGTTAGCAGCGCCTTCTCACCTGCTCGGTACCGCCTCAGGCCCTGTGGATTCCAAATGATTCGAGGACGCCGCGACGTCGGCGGAAGGTCCGGAGGACCGGAACCCAGCATTCGCCGATTACCGTAATGTCGTGGGCCTTTCGAGCGCAGACGTGAAGATCGACGTCCGTCGATCGCGTCGACGCAAGCGCACGGTGTCGGCCTACCGAGACGGCGAGACGATCGTGGTGATGATCCCGGCCCGGCTCAGCCAAGCAGAAGAGCGGCAGTGGGTCGCCACGATGGTCGACCGGATCGCCACGTCCGAACGCAGGCGCCGTCTCGACGATGCAGACCTCGCTGCGCGCGCCCAAGCCTTGTCAGAGCGCTACCTCGACGGCTTGGCCGCGGCGTCTTCCGTGCGCTGGGTGACGAACCAGAATGCCCGCTGGGGTTCGTGTACACCGGTTGATGGCTCGATTCGGCTCTCCACACGGCTCCAAGGGCTGCCGTCGTATGTCATCGACTACGTGCTGCTGCACGAGCTCACCCACCTGCTGATCCAGGGCCACGGTGAGGAGTTCTGGACCTGGGTGCACCGGTATGACCGAAGTGAACGCGCTCGCGGATTCCTCGACGGCGTCGCCGCCGCGACAAGGCGAAACGAGATCGAGAAGGCGGCAAACCACGCTGCAGAACCAGCCACCGAGTGACCGTCCAAAGTGGGAGGGTAGCGGGATTTGCCGCATTTGTCGGTTATGTCGGGGAGGAAACCGGCTTCCTCAGCATGTTTATCGCCTCGGCTCATAGGATCGCGTGCGCGGCTGTCGTAGGGTGACGCGAGATCGCCGCCCCCGCGGCTCAGGGAGACCCATCGCGCGGGTGCGACGAACGCAATGCGGCGTGGTGAACACCCACCACGTCGCCCGTGCCAAAAAAAGAGGAGGCCATCATGGCGGAGACCTGGAGCGGTGAGTTCTACTGCGTGAAGTGCAAGGCCAAGCGCGAGGCTAGTGGTGAAGTCCGTGTCAACGATAAGGGCACGCGGATGGCCAAGGCCACCTGTCCTGAGTGTGGCACCAACCTCAACCGCATCCTCGGCAAGGCCTGACGCCTCAGGCGCCACCTCGCCAGCGCAGCGCTCAGCTCAGGGACTGTCCTTTCGTGGCCAGAGGTTCTTCCCGAGAGTTCCACCGGACCGCTGCAGTCAAAACGTGCGCCCCAGCAGTCGGGTCAGCCGCATCGTCGCGCGCGCCGCACAGTCGTCCGCGCCGAGAGTTCCACCGGACCCAATGCAATCGGGCCTGCGCACCAGCGATCGGGCCGGCCGCAGAGTCGTCCGCGCCGCAGAGTCATCCGCGCCGCGTCGTCGTCCGCGCCAGCAGAGGCATCGGAGCTGGCCTGTGGATGGCGAACGCACCTTCCGCCAGCTTTTTGGCACGCTGAGATCCTCATCAGAAGGGACTCTCGCGTGCGACCCATGCTCCGCCCCGGCCTGCAGATTCTGCGCCGCGACATGTTCACACTCCAGCTTGGGCTCGACTGGCCAGGGCTCGCGGTGGTCGAGGAGACGCCGGTGGTTCGGGCAGTGCTCGACGCGATCGACGGCTACCGAGACGTGGCCGGTGTCGTGTTGTGCGCAATGGACGCAGCCGGCCTTCCACGCTCAGATTGCGAAGCTGCTCTGGCTTTGCTGGTTGAGTGTGGCGCGGTTGTGGCCCAGACAGCGACCTCGTCCGCTGTAAGTGAGCCCGCCTGGACAGCGCTGTCGTTGCTGGCTGGCCCAGACCACACGGCGGCTGACCTGCTGCGGGAGCGAGCAGACTGCTCTGTCTATGTCGATGGCGTCGGTCAAGTCGCCTCCCAGGTCCACGCCGCCCTCGCGCTCGCCAAGCTCAAGCTCAGTCAAACAGCGGCCGGTGCCGGTCTGGTCGTCATGGCCACCGACAGCGAGCCGGCACGATCCCGCGTCGACGACCTGATGCACCTCGGGGTGCCGCACCTGTGGGTCTGCCTCCGTGACCTGGTGGGAGTTCTCGGCCCGTTCGTCATACCAGGGCATACCGCCTGCCTGCGCTGTGTCGACGCCGCGCGCACCGACCGAGACCCGGCGTGGCCGGCCCTGCTTGACGCTGCGGCTGCGCGGCCGCTGCCGGTCACCGCGAGCGACCCGGTCCTGTGTGCTCTGGTCGCGTCGTGGGCGGTTCTCGAGGCGCAGACGTGGGCTGCCGGTCTGCACCCTCAAACGAGTGATCGGGTAATCGAAGTCCCCTACGGTTGCGGCGCGGTTCAAACCGAAGAATTCGACCTTCATCCGCACTGCGGATGTGGATGGCCTACCTGGCAGGACACAATGGGCGCATGAACGACCTGCCCCGCAAAACCGTAGCGCGGACCGCACGGCTGGCGTCCCTTCCGTTGGGCTATGCCGGGCGGGCGACGCTGGGGTTGGGCAAGAGGATTGGCGGTGCCCCCGCCGAGGCGGTCGCCGCCGACGTGCAGCAACGCACCGCTGAGCAGCTGTTCAAAGTCCTGGGGGAGCTCAAGGGTGGCGCCATGAAGTTCGGCCAGGCGATGTCCATCTTCGAGTCGGCGCTCCCAGAGGATCTGGTAGCCCCCTACCGGGCCACGCTGACCCGGCTGCAGGACTCAGCGCCACCGATGCCGGCAGC
>JACCSH010000059.1 GCA_013813125.1 Nocardioidaceae bacterium
TCGATGTGAAGCCGGCGTACGGCGGTCAGGAGGTACGCTCTGAACGCCACATCAGGGCCGCCGCCGCCAGATAGGACGCGCAGCACCTTAATGAAGGCGTCGGACACGAGATCGTCTGCGTCGGAGGGACCAGCGATCTGTCGTGCCAGCGTCAAGGCGGCTCGGCGATGCCGCTCGAACAGCACTCCGTAGGCGTAGCCATTTCCGCTGCGAACCGCGGAAATGAGTTCGGGGTCGCTCGGTGCCGCTGCTCCGGGGACAAGAAATTGGCTCATGACAACGGTGAGACGCTCACGCGCCCCCTTCCTGACGGGAACTCTTGAGTCTAGACCAAAAAGATCTCAGCGTCCGGCGTCACGAAATCTATCCCTGCCCGTCCCATCCCTAGGCGATGAGAGGTACGCATACATGGTCTTGTTCTCTGCACGTGTTCCCAAATCCGAGATAGCCAGGACGGGCGCGGTCCCGGCCGGTTTCGAGGCGGTCGCCGATGCTCTCGACGGCAACGGTGACCTTTCCGCCGCGACTCAGGAGCTCGGTCGGCGCACGGCTCTCGAGGGCGCGGCGCTGGACGACGTACTGGACGACTTGGCGGCGACGTATCGCAGCAGGCGAGACTTCTGGGACGAACCTCCCTTTGAGGTCGTCAAGTCACTCGCCATCGCCTGGGCTGACGGCTCGCTGCGCTACCTCCATGCGGTCTCGTGCGAGGATCCACTCACTGGTCTGGCCTCCCTGGCACACGTACGCACCAGAATCAGCGAGATCTACCGCGAAGCCTCTCGCGAAGGTGTACCAGGCCCCCCTGACTTTGCCTTTCTCGTTGTTGAGATCGACTTCACCGACAGTTCGGCGTCTCAACTGGATCGGGTCCTGCGGATGGTGGATGTCAGTGACATGGTTCGAAAGGTATGTACCGGCGCGGAGCCGATCGGGCAGCTGAGCGCATCGCGGGCGGTCGTAGTCATCCGCCGCGACAAACGCCTCGGCGACGCGGTAGGGGCTCTGTTGGGGCTGCTGCACGACTGGCACCAACTGCGAAGTGGTCTGCCGGCACGGCTGTGGATCGAAGGACTTCCCACGACAGCCGACTCAGCTGCACTACTGCTCGACGAATTGGCCCGCTGAGCCTGGCCGGCGCTGTGACAGGCTGGACCCATGTGTGGACGCTACGCATCCAGCCGCCAACCCGAAGACCTCGTTGAAGAGTTCGAGGTGGACCGCGTGGACGTTCCGGCTCCACTTGAGGCCGACTACAACGTCGCACCGACCAAAGAGGTATACGCCGTCTTCGACCGGCTCCCGCGAGCTGAAGGCGACGCGCCCCCAAGTGAGCCGGAGCGTCGGCTTGGCGTGGTGCGGTGGGGACTTGTCCCCTCCTGGGCGAAGGACACCTCGATCGGTTCGCGCATGATCAACGCCCGAGTCGAGACCCTGGCCTCGAAGCCTGCCTTCCGGCGAGCGTTTGCCAAGCGGCGCTGTCTGTTGCCAGCCGATGGCTACTTCGAGTGGTATCCGACCGAGCGGCTGGGATCGGGCGGCAGGCCGCTGAAGCAGCCTTTCTTCATTCGCCCCAGAGACGGCGGGGTCTTGGCGATGGCTGGACTGTACGAGATCTGGCGCAACGAGGCAGTCGATCGAGACCATCCGGACGCCTTCGTCTGGACTGCCTGCGTGATCACGACGACCGCTGAGGACTCCCTTGGGCGCATCCACGACCGGATGCCCATGCTTGTCGAGCGGGCGGGGTACGACGCATGGCTCGATGCCGGCGGAACGGAGCCGAGCCGCCTCGACGAGGTGCTCGTGCCGGCTGCATCCGGTCGCCTTGAGGCCCATCCAGTCTCGACTCAAGTGAACAACGTCCGAAACAACGGTCCGGAGCTACTCGAGAGCCTGCCGCTGGCCGACCCGCCCTCCGCACAGGAAGCGGCACTGGTCCAGAACGCAGCCACGGCCGAGGGGGTGTCTGACGTGTCGGCTGACCAGACCGCTCTGTTCTGACGATGGCGACGCACGTCCGCTCTATCCCCACGCCGGTTGGGGACGCACGGCTGCACGCCGACCGGGCACAACGGCCTGTTGCTGCGCTGGTGCTTGGCCACGGTGCCGGAGGAGGCGTGGAGTCCGCCGACTTGGTAGCCCTGTCGTTGGCGCTGCCGCGACACGGCATCTCGGTGTTTCGCGTTGAGCAACCGTGGCGGGTGGCGGGCAAGAGGGTCGCTTCGAGACCCGCGGCGCTCGACGCCGCGACGATCAGCTGTGTGAACGCCATCCGGGTTCGCACCCCTCTCGTTCTCGGTGGGCGCAGCGCCGGAGCACGGGTGGCATGCAGGTTGGCTCAGGAATCAGGAGCCGTGGGCTGCCTAGCGCTCGCCTTTCCGCTGCATCCTCCCGGTCGGCCAGGTGTCACCAGACTTCCCGAGCTGCACTCAGTTGGTCTGCCCACTCTCGTCATACAGGGCCAACGCGATGTGTTCGGTGGGCCAGACGCCTTCCCGTCCACGGTTGATGTCGCCGGAGTTCCGGAGGCCGACCATAGCTTCAGGGTGCTCAAGGGAGCAGCGTTGTCGCAGGACGAGGTCCTGGCCCTGATCGTGGAGACGGCGACCGAGTGGGTGACAAGCCGAGTGGCGTGAAGTCGGCCCGCCAAGGCGACGGAATGTCTGGGCCACCTCTGCTGTTGAGTCGGATGCCTTGTCCGGTGAAGCGAAACTCGATGTCGGAAGCGGTCGCTACCCTTGCTAGTGATGACACACCTACCTGAGACCGACGACTCCTTCGAAGGAGTCGAGACTGGGGCTGCGGAGACCGGGGCTGCGGAGACGCTCGACGAGCGCACGTCACGCTTTGAGCGCGATGCCATGGTCTACATCGACCAGCTCTACTCGGCCGCGATGCGGATGCCCCGCAACCCCCATGACGCCGAAGACCTCGTCCAGGAGACCTACACCAAGGCGTTCGCCGCCTTCCACCAGTTCACGCCTGGAACCAACCTCAAAGCGTGGCTCTACCGCATTCTGACGAACGCCTACATCAACACCTACCGCAAGAAGCAACGCCAGCCGATCCAAGACTCCCACGACGAGGTCACTGACTGGCAGCTCGCGCGGGCGGAGTCGCACACTCCAGCAGGTCTCAAGTCGGCCGAAAGCCAGGCTCTGGAGCATCTGCCGGACAC
>JACCSH010000061.1 GCA_013813125.1 Nocardioidaceae bacterium
GGCCCGGCACCGGAGATGACGAGCCATGACAGCGTGTGCATGCTCAACGCCGGAGCGCAGGACGCCGTCGTAGAGCTGTGGGTGTACTTCACCGACTGTGAACCATCGGGTCCGTACGTCGTCAACATCGCGGCCCGACGTGCCTATCATCAGCGGATCAACGACCTCAGCGACCCGGCCGTTGTTCCGCACGGGGTCGACTACAGCCTCGTCTTGCGCAGCGACGTGCCGATCGTCGTCCAGCACACCCGCCTTGACTCTCGGCAGGCGGCCAACGCGTTGATGTCGACCATCGCGTTTCCGGTGCAGGCGGCATCGTGACTGTGCTCGTCGACTCAGCGGCCGCAGCGCCGCGCCGGAGGTGGCGCGGCTGCGCGAGACTGAGTCCATGGACTTCGACACGACGGCAGATGAGCTCTACGCATTGCCGCTGACCGAGTTCACCGCCGCTCGCAACGACCGGGTGAGACAGGCCCGCGGCGTTGGCGATCGAGACCTCGCCTCGCGGATCCAGTCGCTGCGCAAGCCGACGGTGGCGGCCTGGTTGACCAACCAATTGGTCCGCTCCTGTGGCGACGAGATGCAGGCTCTGCTCGAGCTGGGTGGCGAGCTGCGTGAAGTTATGGCAGAACTGAGCGGGGATGAGCTGCGCGAGCTGACCAAGCAGCGCCACCAGGTGGTTTCAGCGCTCGTCCAGCAGGCTCGCTCGCTCGGGCACACCCTCGGCCAGCCGGTCAGCGACGAAGTGGCGTGGGCCGTGCGGGAGACCCTCGAGGCGACCTTGTCCGACAGCGTCAGTGCCGATGCTGTGGCCGCTGGCCGGCTCATCGACCCGCTCCAGGTGAGTGGCTTCGGCGTAAGCGACGGCGCGCCGCCGGGTACTCAGCCGGCTCTCGGTCGCCGTACGGAGGCAGGCTCGGGAGCAGGTGGCACTGTGTCCGACCTCGACGCCAAGAGGCAAGAGCGTGATGCCCGCGAGCAGCGAGAACAGGCGCAGCGCGCGGTCGAGGTTTCGACGAGGATCCTTGAACGCGCCCGTACGACGGCAGCGCGGGCAGATCACCGGCTGCAGAAGGCGCAGACGCTGCGGTCGGCAGCCGCCGAAGCGGTGGAGCGCATCCGCGACGAGCTTGACGAGGCGGTCGCGGAGCTGGAAGCCAAGGAGCGCAGTCTCGAGGCGACGACACGGGAGAGCAAGGCGGCCAGGGCCAAGCTGAACGAAGCGCAGCGGGCGCTCACCGAGTCGGAGGTGGTACTGCAGGCGCTGCCCCAGCCCAGGCCTAGCGACGGCCGCTGACCCGGTCGGCCACCGTGGCGATAAGGGAAGACGTGGCTGAGCCGCTCGCCCGCTCTCGCCGGTCGGCGGCGGCATACGCCAGATACAGCCCGCGGACCGCGAGCCACCGGACCGGCTCCATCTCCCACTGACGTACTCGGCGCCCGACCCACGGCAACGTGACCAGGTCGGTATCGCGTTCGAGCACCAGGTCGGCGAGGGTACGGCCGGCGAGGTTCGTCGACGTCACGCCGTGTCCGACGTACCCGCCGGCCCAGCCAATGCCGCTGTCACGGTCGAGACCGACACTGGCGCACCAGTCGCGGGGCACACCCAGAACGCCGGCCCATGCATGCTCGATCCCCACTGCCTTTGCGGAAGGGAACAGTCTTGCCAGCTGGGCTCGCAGCTGGTCGAACGTGCCGGACATCGTCTGGCCACGCTCGTCCCAGCGCGATCCGTACCGGTAGGGAACGGCTCGGCCGCCCAAGGCGATGCGGCCATCGCGAGTTCGCTGGCAGTAGGCGAAGCCGTGGGCCTCGTCGCCGACCAGTTCGGCGCCTTCCCAACCGATCTCGTCCCATGCTCGTGCGGGCAGGGGCTCCGTGACGATCATGCTGCTGTTCATCGGCAGCCAGGTGCGCTTGAAACCCTTGAGACCTGCAGTGAACCCCTCCAAGGCCCGGATCACGAAGTCCGCCCTGACCCTCCCCTGCCTGGTGACAACTCTGCTGGGCTGGACCTCCGTCACCTCGGTCCCTTCGTAGATCGCCACACCCATCCGCTCGACGACCGCCGCCAGTCCCCGGACGAGCGATGCCGGCTGGATCCGGGCGCAGTGCGGGCTGTACGTCGCTCCTACGGCACCCGCGATCTTGACACGCTCCGCAAGCTCTGCGGCGTCCAGCCACTGAAGGTCACGCTCGCTCCATCCGTACATGCGCAGATGGGGCATCCGTTTCGCCAGCCGCGCCCGCTGGGACGGCGTCGTCGCAACATGCAGTAGCCCATCCTTGCGGACCTGAGCATCGATCCCCTCGAGCTCGAGGATGCGAATCACCTCGTCGACAGCGGCGAACATCGCCTTCTGCAGTCGAACGACGGAGCCGATGCCATGGGTCTTGGCGTAGCGGCTGGGCTCTCCTGGGGGTTCGGCGCTGAGCCAGCCCCCGTTGCGCCCGGAGGCCCCAAAGCCTGCGAACTCCTTCTCGAGGATGGCGATTCGCAGGTCTGGCGCGGCGGCCTTGAGGTAGTAGGCCGTCCACAGTCCGGTCAGGCCGCCGCCGACAATCGCGACGTCGACGCTTGTCGCGCCGGGCAGTGCCGGTCGCAATGCCGGTAGGCCGATGTCCCTGTACCAGTACGACACCTCACCATCAATGAAGGTGGACGTCTTCTCGAGGCTGCTGGCCATAGGACCGACTTTCCGATGAGTGCTGGGTGCGGGTTCTTGTTCTTGCGGCAGAAACTGCGGCGAAACTACACTTGTTGACCGGCACCATGGTGGCGCTGCGATAGTTGTATCCCGGAGGCAGTGATGCTCAACAGCAGCAGAGTCGAGGCCAACATTCCCGCTAGCGATTTGAACCGAGCTCGCGAGTTCTACGCCGACAAGCTTGGGCTTACCCCCTCAGCGGAGTTCGACGGCATGGGGATGAGGTTCGAAACGGCGGGTGGCACGGCGTTCAACATCTACGAGACCGAGTTTGCCGGCCAGGCAGGTCACACGATCGCCCCATGGCACGTCGATGACGTCGCGGCAGAAGTACGCGAGCTGAAGGCGAAGGGTGTCGCGTTCGAGGTGTACGACATGCCAGGCGTTGAATGGGACGGCGAGATCGCGTCTATGGCGGGCCTGGGTCGAGCGGCCTGGTTCAAAGACAGCGAAGGCAACACCATGTGTCTCGACGAAGGCGCTCCAGGAAGTTGAACCGCCCCCC
>JACCSH010000071.1 GCA_013813125.1 Nocardioidaceae bacterium
ACGTCCCTGCGCCTCATCGACGGAAGTCGCTGCCGGGCGAAGCGGCCCCGTTCGCCATGCCTGGCACCCCCGACCCTTATCGGTCGTCGGTAAGAAGGAGCGGCTGGTCGACTCTGGTGCCTCCCGACAGCCGAGACGTGTGCACCAGAATTGGGCTAGGCGGAAAGCTGTAGGCTGTTGCGGTCGATGTGCAGGATTCGGTTGAGGTGGGTGACCGCAAGCACCCGTCGGATCTCCTTCGTGCAGTTGCGTAGCACGAGGTGGTGCCCGGCGCGTTCGGCGCGCAGGTGCGCCGCAGTCAACATGCCCAGGGCGGTGGCGTCGATCCTCTCGACACCGCTCAGGTCGAGCACAACGTCACCGTCCGCCTGGTCGAGCAAGGCGTTCAGACGAGCGCGTACCAAGGAAACGTTGCGTACGTCGAGATGAGCACCTCCGCATTGCAGCTCTGCATCCCCGTCCCCCACAGGACTCCCCACTGATTCGCCTTCCGCTCACACTCCCTGTGATCACTATGACGTTGCGAGGAGCCATTTCGGTTGCGTTGACGCCGACTCCGGTTCAGGAATCTCTGCAACGATGCGATAACGGCGAGCCTTTCGGGATTAGCTGCCAGATGGCAGCCACACCTGGAAGCCAGGACAGGAGGCAGCCGCCGGGCAGGTGTGCCCTCGGCAGCCCTATTCGCGGGCGTCCCCCTGAGCGCCGAACAGAGCCCGCTCGCTCCGTCGGCGCTGACTCAGTCGGCGTAGTCGAAGAATCCCCGGCCGGACTTGCGGCCCAACTTGCCTGCGTCGACCATCCGAGACAACAGCTCAGGGGGGTAGAACTTCGGGTCAGCGCACTCGGAGTAGATGTTCTTGGTGGCGTTGAGAAGGATGTCGGTGCCGGTCAGATCTAGCGTCGCGAGTGGGCCCATGGCATGTCCGAAACCCAGTTTGCACGCGGTATCGATGTCCTCAGCGGTTGCCACCCCTGACTCGCAGAGCCTGATGGCTTCCATCGCCAACGCGCTGAGGAGCCGGGTGGTGACGAAACCAGCGACGTCCCTGTTGACCACGATGCACGTCTTTCCCAAGCCCTCCGCAAAGGCGCGCGCCGTCCTCAGGGTTTCGTCACTGGTGGCGTGACCGCGGACCAGCTCGACCAGCCGCATCACCGGAACCGGTGAAAAGAAGTGCACGCCTACGACGGACTCGGGCCGCTTCGTGGCGGCGGCGATCTTCGTTATGGGTATAGCCGAGGTGTTCGTGGCGAGCACCGCCGAGGGCCTGCAGATGGCATCGAGGACGCGAAACACCTCATGCTTCACTTCGAGCTGTTCGAACACCGCCTCCACCACGACGTCGGCTTCGGCGGCGGCCTCCAGGTCCAGAGTGGTAGAGATGCGTCCCAGGGCGGCGTCGCGATCTTCCTCAGTCAAGGTCCCCTTGAACACGAACCTCTTCAATGACCCCTCGATACTGCCCACGCCGCGACTCAGTGCATCGTCGGTGACATCTCGCAAGGTAACCGACCATCCTGCCGTCGCCGCGACCTGTGCGATGCCTGACCCCATCAGTCCGGCCCCGACCACGAACAGCTTGTCCGACACCGAGATTCTCCTTACGACTGGTGCATCCGCGGATGCAGTGGTTTTGATGTCCCCGGCCGGTGTGCCCCCTGACGGTCGGTGTAGAGGTGGCAACGAGCCTAGCTATCACCGGTACGCCGGTTCGCACCTGGCACCCACAGCACGTCACCGCGCTCACGGTTTGCGTGGCGGGCCAAGATGAAGAGCAAATCGCTGAGCCGGTTGAGATAGGTGAGAGCGAGCACGTTCATCGTTTCCGCGTGTTCTTCGTAGGCAGCCCAGCCGGATCGCTCGGCTCGCCGTACGACGGTGCGCGCCACGTGCAACGAAGCGGCGGCTGGAGTGCCGCCCGGCAAGATGAAGGAGCGCAATGCCTCGAGTGCCTCGTTGTAGGAGTCGCACCAGTTCTCAAGACGCTCCACGTAGTCTGCTTCGACGCGCAGAGGCGGATACTTGGGATTCGCCACGATCGGGCTGGAGAAGTCGGCCCCCACATCGAAGAGGTCGTTTTGCACCGTGGTGAGCACCGTGACCACGTCGTCTTCCAAGCCCGCCATCGCTACCGCAGATCCGATGTGGCTGTTGGCTTCGTCGACATCGGCGTAGGCCTGCAGTCTGCTGTCGGTCTTGCTGGTGAGACTCATGTCACCGAGCCTGGTGGTGCCGGCGTCGCCGGTGCGAGTGTAGATGCGCGTCAGGTTGACCATTGACGCACTCTAGTTAAGTCAGCCGAGCAGCCGGTCCTGACCCGGCGGGGCAGCCTCAAGCCACGCGAGAAACCCGGTCAGGGCGCCCTCGCTCATGGCAAGCTCCAACCTGCCGCCGCTCCCCATCTGCACGTCCACCACGACATGTCCGGCATACAGTGAGAACGCCTCCGCCCCGTGTGGCGTGCGCCTGCCGAGCACGGACATCGAGCGGTCGAACACGTGCTTCGGGCGAGGCGAGAATGAGAACACCCGGAACCACTCGAAGGCATCGTCGTTATAGCGACCCAAGCCAAGCGTCCATCCCCGTGATGTGGCAGCAGGTGTGCCCTTCGTGGGCGTCGTGGTTCGTAGGCTGCACTCGAAGGTGGCACCGGACCGACTCAACAGCCGGCGCCTGACGAAAAGGGAGACGAAGGCGAGCGCAACGACGCCAGCTATGAGCCCGAGGCTGTCCACAATGGCCGCCTGCCATGACATCTCGACCTCCCCCTCAGACAGAAGCGCTGCGTAGGCAGGTCATCTCGGGGCAGGTACCGGCAGCACTAGGAAGCCTTTTCCACAGCCCTGATCTTGGCCTGAGCAAGCGCAACGGCGTCGGCGGCCTCGCTGTCGTCCTCTCCGGCCGATCTGGCCCGCTCGAGGTCGCTCTTGGCCTTCTCCAAGTCGATCTCGTGAGACATCTGTGCGTGCTCGGACAGGATCGAAACTCGGTTGCCAGCCACCGACAAGAAGCCCGAATCGACCACAGCGACCCAGCTCTCGTTCTCAGTCGTCGTGACCTCAACCGTGCCCTGTGCGAGGACAGCCAGCATCGGAGCGTGGTTTGCCAGGATGCCCACGTCACCTTCGACCGTGCGGGCCACCACGATATTCGCATCACCGGACCACACGACTCGGTCGGCGGCGACGAGCTCGACCCGCAGGGCGGTCTCGGCCATCAAAGGTCCTTCTTGATGGCGTCCCACTTGCGTTCGACATCGTCGAGGCCCCCGCACATGAAGAAGGCCTGCTCCGCCACGTTGTCGTACTCGCCGTCGGAGATCTTCGTGAAGGCCTCGACCGTGTCCTCGAGGGGGACGGTCGAACCTTCGATCCCGGTGAACTGTTTGGCCACATAGGTGTTCTGCGACAAGAACCGCTGGATGCGGCGGGCACGGTTGACGACGATCTTGTCTTCTTCGGAGAGCTCGTCGACGCCGAGAATGGCGATGATGTCCTGCAGCTCCTTGTTGCGTTGCAGAATTTGCTTGACCCGAACCGCCGTCTCGTAGTGCTCGGCGCCGATGTAGCGGGGGTCGAGGATCCGGGACGTGGACGTCAACGGATCCACCGCAGGGTAGATGCCGAGTGAGGCGATGTCGCGCGACAGCTCGGTCGTGGCGTCGAGGTGCGCGAACGTGGTCGCCGGTGCGGGATCGGTGTAGTCGTCGGCAGGCACGTAGATCGCCTGCATCGACGTGATCGAGTGTCCTCGTGTCGAGGTGATGCGCTCTTGGAGAACACCCATCTCGTCGGCGAGGTTGGGCTGGTAGCCGACTGCCGACGGCATCCGGCCAAGCAGAGTCGATACCTCTGACCCCGCCTGTGTGAAGCGGAAGATGTTGTCGATGAACAACAGCACGTCCTGCTTCTGTACGTCGCGAAAGTACTCGGCCATGGTGAGCGCCGAAAGCGCAACGCGCAGTCGGGTGCCAGGAGGCTCGTCCATCTGGCCGAAGACGAGAGCGGTCTGGCCGATGACTTCTGACTCCGTCATCTCCTCGATCAGGTCATTGCCCTCACGTGTGCGCTCTCCGACACCGGCGAACACCGACACACCGTCGTGGTCGCGTGCGACGCGGGCGATCATCTCTTGGATGAGCACCGTCTTGCCGACACCGGCACCGCCGAACAGCCCGATCTTGCCTCCCTGCACATACGGCGTGAGCAGGTCGATGACCTTGATGCCGGTGTGGAACATCTCCGTCTTCGCCTCGAGCGAGTCGAATGACGGCGCCTTGCGGTGAATCGGCCATCGCTCCTTGATCTCGAGTCGCTCGTCTTCTTTGAGGTTGAGGCACTGGCCGATGGCATTGAACACGTGGCCCTTGGTGACGTCACCGACGGGCACGCTGATGGCCTGCCCCGTGTCCTGCACCGGGGAACCGCGCACGAGTCCGTCGGTGGACTGCATCGAGATCGCGCGTACCATGCCGTCCCCGATGTGCAGGGCGACCTCGAGTGTCAGAGTCTTCTTCTCCTCACCGAGCTCGAGGTCGACGTGGAGCGCGTTGTACATCTGCGGCATCGAGTCGACGGCGAACTCCACGTCGACGACCGGTCCGGTTACGCGCGCGACTCGACCGACCGCTCCCTCGCTGCGCTCGGTGATGTCTTCACTGATGGTGGCAGTCATTGTTTACTCACTCCCGGCGTTGGCGTCGGCGAGCGCGTTGACGCCACCGACGATCTCGCTGATCTCTTGGGTGATGCCAGCCTGGCGGGCCTGGTTGGCGTCTTGGGTGTACTTCTTGATCAACTCTTCGGCGTTGTCCGTGGCGGACTTCATCGCTCGCTGTCGAGCTGCGAGCTCCGAAGCCGAGGCCTGCAGGAGGCAGAAGAAGATTCGGCTCTGCACGTAGCGGGGCAACAGCGCGTCGAGCACGTCAGCTGCTGAAGGCTCGAACTCGTACAGCGGAAGCACTTCATCCGCCTCGGGCCTGCTCTCGCCCTCAACGACCTCCAGGGGCAGCAGCCGGACCGCCGTTGGCTCCTGCACGAGCATCGACTTGAAGCGGGTGTAGACCACGTGTACCTCGTCAACCGAGGCCTCCTCGGATTCGTCGCTGGTGAAGGCGGCGATCAAGGCGTCGGCGATCTCGCGCGCCGCATCGTATGTCGGCGCGTCCGAGAAGCCCGTCCAGCTCTCGACCAGAGCCTGCTGGCGGAAGGTGTAGTAGCTCACGCCCTTGCGTCCCGAGACGTACAGGTCGACGTCTCGGCCATCGCCGCGCAGCTTCTCGCGCAGTCGCTCCGCCTCCCTGATGACGCTCGAGGAGTAAGCGCCCGCGAGTCCACGGTCGCTCGTCACGATGAGCACAGCAGCTCGCTTGGGGTCCTGGGGCTCGGTGGTGAGCGGGTGGTCGACATTGGAGTACGTCGCAACCGCAGAGACGGCGCGTGTCAGCTCACGAGCGTAGGGGGCGGCGGCCTGAGCGCGTGATCGTGCCTTGATGATGCGCGACGCAGCAATCAGTTCCATGGCGCGGGTGATCTGCTTCGTCGCCTGGACCGACTTGATCCGGGCTCGCATCTCGCGCAGCGACACGGCCACGGTCAGCCTCGCTTCTGCTTGACGATCTGTTCTTGTTCGACTTCCTCATCCGGCAGCGCCTCGAACTCCTCGCGGCCAGCTTTCAGTGACTTGCCCTCGCTGGTTTCGAACTGGTCGAGGAACGAGTCG
Source organism: Nocardioidaceae bacterium (assembly GCA_013813125.1). Taxonomy (GTDB): domain Bacteria; phylum Actinomycetota; class Actinomycetes; order Propionibacteriales; family Nocardioidaceae; genus JACCZJ01. Next base: position 5,726 of record JACCSH010000071.1, read on the forward strand.
AAGGCGCTCTGCAGCGACTCGGCCGTGTCGTCGGAGAAGTCGTGCGTCTCGCGGATGGAGTCGAGCGCGCCGGTGTTGTCACGGCGAAGGTAGTCGAGGAACTCCCGCTCAAAACGCAGCACGTCCCCGACAGGGACATTGTCGAGCTTGCCAGTCGTGCCGGCCCAGATCGCCACGGTCTGCTCCTCCACCGGATACGGCGAGTACTGCGGCTGCTTGAGCAGCTCCATCAGGCGGCTTCCGCGGTCGAGCTGTTGACGCGACGCGGCGTCGAGGTCGGAGGCGAACATGGCGAACGCCTCCATCGCGCGGTATTGGGCCAGGTCGACCTTGATCGAACCGGTGACCTTCTTCATCGACTTGACCATAGCCGCGCTACCGACTCGCGACACCGAGACTCCCACGTCGATCGCGGGACGCTGGTTGGCGTTGAACAGGTCGGACTGCAAGAAGATCTGCCCGTCGGTGATCGAGATGACGTTGGTAGGGATGTACGCCGAGACATCGTTCGCCTTGGTCTCGATGATCGGCAAACCAGTCAGCGAGCCGGCCCCCATGTCCTCGGACAGTTTGGCGCATCGCTCGAGAAGCCGGCTGTGCAGGTAGAACACGTCCCCTGGGTAGGCCTCGCGGCCCGGCGGACGTCGCAGCAGCAGCGAAACTGCCCGGTACGCCTCAGCCTGCTTAGTCAAGTCGTCGAACACGATGAGGACGTGCTTGCCGTCATACATCCAGTGCTGGCCGATCGCAGACCCGGTGTAGGGGGCGAGGTACTTGAAGCCGGCCGAGTCAGAAGCCGGAGCAGCCACGATCGTGGTGTAGGCGAGCGCGCCGGCCTCCTCGAGAGCGCCACGGACCGCGGCAATGGTCGAACCCTTCTGCCCGATGGCGACATAGATGCAGCGAACCTGCTGTACCGGGTCGCCGGAGTCCCACGCCTGCTTCTGGTTGAGAATGGTGTCGATGGCAACCGCGGTCTTGCCGGTCTGGCGATCACCGATGATGAGCTGGCGCTGACCTCGGCCGATCGGGGTCAGGGCGTCGATGGCCTTGATGCCGGTCTGCAACGGTTCGTGGACGCTCCTGCGCTGCACGACCGACGCGGCCTGGGTCTCGAGATTTCGCCGTGAGGTGGTTTCTATGTCACCGAGGCCGTCCATGGGCTCGCCCAGGGGGTCCACGACGCGGCCGAGGTAGGCGTCTCCCACCGGCACGGACAGCACTTCCCCGGTTCGGCGCACGGTCTGGCCTTCCTCGATCCCGGAGAAGTCACCCAAGATGACGACACCGATCTCCCGGATGTCGAGGTTCAAGGCGATTCCGAGCGTGCCGTCCTCGAACTTCAGCAGTTCGTTGGCCATCGCCGAGGGAAGTCCTTGGACGCGAGCAATGCCGTCACCGGCTTCCGCCACCGTGCCGACTTCCTCGCGGGCCGCTGTCTCTGGCTGGTAGTCGGAGACGAAGCGCTGTAGCGCATCTCGGATCTCGTCCGGATGGATCGTTAGCTCCGACATGTGATTCCTACCTGCTCTCTGTGTTTGTTCTCTTGGTGCTGAAATTCGCTGGAGCTGAAGCCGTGACTGGCCTAGCCGACCATCCGGCGGCGGGCGTCATCCAGTCGTCCGGCGACACTGCCGTCAATGACATCATCACCTAGCTCGACCTTGATGCCGCCCAGTATCGCCGGATCGACCACGACGTTGAGGTGAATGTTTCGCCCATACTGCCTGCTGAGCACGTCGGCGAGCCGCGCGCGCTCTTGCTCGTTGAGCGCGATGGCGGTGCGTACCAGCGCGATAACACTTTCTTGGCGCTTGGCCGCGAGATCTTGATAATCCTCCAAAGCCGTCTCGAAGGAGTGATCACGGCTGCCGACCGCCTGGACGGCAAGGCGGATCGCAGGTTTGGTTGCTTTGCCCTCGAGGAGCGAGGAGACCAGAGCCTGCCGATGCGCGACGGGCGCGTGCTTGTTGGTCAGGGCATCTCGCAGCTGGGGATTTCCGGCTACGACGCGTCCGAATCGGAAGAGCTCGTCCTCGAGGTCGCTGAGCTGGTCCGCTCGCTCGGCGGAGATGACAAGTGCCAAGGCACCTAACTGCTCGAGGGCATGCACGAAGTCGGATGTCGACGACCACTTTGCCCCTGCAGCCGTGGCGACCACCTCGACCGTCGGATCGGCAACCTTTCCGTTCAGCACCGTTCGCGCCAGACCCGTCTTGGCTGCTGAGGAAGCCGACGGGTCGGTCATCGCGCGCCGTAGGGATCCCTCCCGGCTGACCAGATCAGCCACGGAGAAGAGCTCGGCACCCAGTCGCTCGGCATCTCCTGCTGCGGCCACCGACTCCAACCGCTCGGTCGATACGGCAAGACCTTCGGCTGAGATCCCCCGCATCAGGAACTCTGTCCGATCGGCTGACTCTCCAGCTCGGCGAGGAAACGCTCCACGGTGCGGCGCTGCCGCGCCTCATCCTCGAGCGACTCACCCACGATGCGGCCCGCGAGCCCGGTGGCGAGGGAGCCGACCTCCGACCTGAGCTGTCCCAGCACCTGTTGCTTTTCCGCCTCGATCTGCGCATGGGCATGGACGGTGATGCGCTCGGCTTCCGCCTGCGCCTGCTGACGCATCTCGACCACGATCTCCGCACCCTGCTCTCGCGCATCTTCACGGATGCGTGCGGCCTCGTGGCGCGCCTCGGAGAGTTGCTTGGTGAGCTCTGCCAGCTTGGCGTCAGCCTCGGCCTGCTTTCGCTCGGCTTCGGCCAGACCACCTTCGATGGCCTGCGTTCGAGACGCGAACGTCTTCTCGAAGTTCGGCATCACGAATTTGCTGATCAGGTAGACCAGGATCAAGAAGACGACGAGCGCCAGAACTATCTCTGCCACGTGCGGCAGCAGAGGGTTAACTTCCCCCTCTTCTGCTGCCAGGAAGGCAAGACTCATCTGCGACTCCTTCGGTCAGTTCCGCCTAGCGGCATGGCTTGGGTCATTACAAGACGAAGGCGAGCGCGATACCGATGATCGCGAGCGCTTCAGCGAGCGCGAAACCCAAGATGGCGATGGCCTGCAAGGTGCCGCGAGCTTCGGGCTGGCGCGCGACGCCGTTGATGTAGGCGGCGAAGATAAGCCCGATACCAATCCCCGGGCCGATGGCCGCGAGGCCATATCCGATCATGTTCAACGAGCCATTCAAAGTGCCTTCCACGGCTACTTTCCTTTCAGTGGGTGTACGCGGACTCAGTGTTCCTCGGCGAAGGCGCCGGAGATGTACATGGCTGTGAGAAGGGTGAAGACGTAAGCCTGGAGAAACTGCACCAGCAGCTCCAAGAAGCTGATGACGATGGCCAGCAGGAAGGCCAGCACTCCGACCGGGGTGTAGGCAGCCTTGTCGGCCTCGAAGACGAGGTACTCGGCACCGAGCGTGAAGAGGATCAGCAGGAGGTGGCCGGCGAACATATTGGCGAACAACCGCAGCGCCAACGTGGCCGGGCGAACGATGACCGTGGAGAAGAACTCCAAAGGGATGATTAGCAGCAGGATGGGGCCCCGGATACCGCCTGGAACCGTGACATGCTTCAAATATCCGAAGAGGCCGTGCTTCCAGATGCCGATGCCGTTGTATACGACCCAGATCAGCCCCGCAAGGGCATAGGCGAAGCTGACCCTCGAAAAGGTCGGGAACTGGATGAAGGGGATGATACCGAAGACGTTGTTGAGCAAGATGAAGAAGAACAGGGCCACCAGCAGCGGCACGAACTTCATGAAGTCATGCGAGCCGATGATGTCGCGGGCTATCCCGTTGCGGACGAAGCTGTATGCCTGCTCGCCGGCGTACTGCGCCTTGGACGGGACCATTGCCATCTTGCGCGAGGTGACGAGGAAGAACCCGAAGACCATCACCGCCGCCAACACAAGCAGCAAGGCGGGCTTGGTGAACAACAGGCTGTCACCAAAGACGGCGGGGAGCTCGAAGTCTCCAGGACCGGGCGGCGTGAAGCCTTCAGCGACGAGAACCTGGCGTGCGGCGCTCACTGGCCTTCCTCTCTCTCCTGGCCAACGCCCCGCCGGGTGCAGCAAGTGACCTGGGAGTGCGACTACAAATGATGGCGTTCATGTTGCGTTCAAATAGAGCTTGAAGACGAGATACATCGCAAGACCGACTCCGAAAAGTAGTCCTGCAGGAAACAAGAACGAGGTGTCCAGCCAGCGGTCGAGCAGCCACCCAAGTCCTCCATAGAAGGCCGCACCTCCGACCAGATAGCCAAACGCCACCCACGGGTCCCCGGACGGTCGCGGCTGGGGAGGTTCGCTCATGTCGCACCGGACAATAGCAGTCTCTCAACGGGGTTGGCATGTCACTCATCTCCCACCGGACTCGAGGTCATAGAGCGGCGTACGCTCTCGCCGCGAGGCCACCACCAAACCTGTCGTCCACACCAGCGTGCATCCGATGGTGGTCACTCCCAGGGCCGTTTCGGAAAGACGGTCATGCCAGGAAGGATCGCTCTCGAGAACGGCGAAGATGGCGATGAGCCCCAGCAGCTGGAGACCGTAGGTGAGCAGCGCGATGATGAGATAAACGCTCGGCTCAGCGATGCGCATGACCTCGAGAACGAGGCGACCGATCCCGAAGAAACCGATGACGAGGAGTGCGCCCGCGACGGCGCCGGCGAGTCCGGCCGCCCCCTCGACCGTGAGAAAGACCAGCCCGCTCGCTGCCCCCGAGGCCACAGTTGGGATCAGCGAGGTCCGCACGAGCAACGCCAGCCCAGGTCGTTGCCCGGAGGTCTGCGCGGTCGTCATGGTGGCGGCCGTCCTTGGTCACTCAGAGGCTTTGCTGCACCGAATTCGGCGCGGCTGGGCGGTCGGTGCTCGCGGGGAGAATGACCTCTCCGTCGCTTGTGAAAATTAGCACAAAGTCTCGTGGAGCAGCAAACCTGCGTTGGCTCAGGCCTCGTCAGCGTTGATGATGCCGCGATGGCCAGGCACACCGAAGGTGAGCAGCAGCGCAATTGCGGCCATCAGAGCCACACCCAGCGCCGACCACCTTCCCGAGAAGAGGCTGATGGCAACGACTCCGAAGGCGATCAGTCCGGTCCACAGGTACATCACCAGCACGGCCCGCCGCTGGGAGTGTCCGATCTCGAGCAGCCGATGATGCAGGTGCTCGCGATCGGGCGCGAACGGCGATCGGCCCGCCCGTGTACGGCGAAAAACCGCCATCACGAGGTCGACGAAGGGAACGAGCAGTACCGCGATCGGCAAGATGAGCGGCAGCAGCGTTGGCAGCAGGCTGGCGTCGGCGCCGTAGATGCCCCGGTTCAGAGTCCCAGCTGAGAACTGGCTGGTCAGGCTGATCACCGAGCCCGCCAGCATGAAGCCGATGAGCAGCGCCCCAGAGTCACCCATAAACATGCGGGCCGGAAAGAAGTTGTGGGGCAGGAAGCCGAAACACACTCCAGCCAACGCTGCGGTCAGCATCGTCGCCGTCGTCGCCTTCTCAGCCTGGTTGAAGACAACCAGCGCGACAGAGAACACAAAGAAGGCCACCGCCCCGATGCCGACCACCCCTGCGGCCAAGCCGTCGAGGCCGTCGACGAAGTTCACGGCATTCACCGAGACGACGATGAAGAAGACGGTGACCAACGTCGCCTCTGACCCACCCAGCGAAAAGAGCCCGAGGGCGCCCTCGCCGGGCAACGGCAGATAGAGCTGGACCCCTTGAACTACCACGACGCCCGCTGCCAACATCTCGCCGGCGAGCTTCGTCAACGCGTCCAGCTCGAACACGTCGTCGACAGCACCCAACAGGCAGACGACCGCACCGCCGAGCAACACCGCGAGGGCATCGCCGAAGATGAGCCCTCGCTCAGGTGAGTTGTTGAGAAAGGGCAGCTGGGTAGCAACGAGATAGGCGGCCGCGAGTCCGCCCATCATCGCTACTCCGCCGAAGTAGGGAATCGGGACTTCGTGCACGTCTCGGTCTCGCACTTGAGCGAACGCACCGAAGCGCATCGCGACCTCACGCGCCGGAACAGCGAGCAGATAGGTGACCGCTAGTGCGGTGAGGAAGATAAGAAGGTACTCGTACATCAGCTTCCAGCTGACTCGACGCTCGAGACCACCTCACGTAGTTGCTCGAGGCCCACCACGCCCTCTCGCACCACAATTAACGATTCTCCGGTGGCGTCGACCATGGTGGAAGGCTCACCGCCGGGCGTCGCACCTGAGTCGAGGTAGACGTCGACTGCCTCGCCGAGCATGGCCCTCGCTGACTCGACAGTGGTTGCGGGCGATTGGCCAGTGGTGTTCGCACTGCTGACAGCCAGTGGGCCGTTCTCGCCGATCAGGTCGAGTGCATCTGCTTGGTTGGGAATGCGAAGAGCGACGGTGCCTCTGCTGTCGCCCAGGTCCCAGCTGAGGCTGGTCTGTTGGCGGCATATCAGCGTCAGACCGCCTGGCCAAAATGCCTCTGCAAGCTGTCGTGCCTCGGGGCTGACGTTGGTGGCCAAGGCACCGAGAGTGTCAAGACTGGCGATCAGCACTGGCGTCGGCATTCGGCGGGTCCGCCCCTTGGCTCGCAACAGCCTTCTCACACCCGCTGGGTCGAATGCGTCAGCCGCGAGGCCGTACACCGTGTCTGTCGGCATCACCACGAGCCCGCTGCGGGTGAGTGCCGCATGTGCCTCCGCGAAGCCGGTTGCCCGCTGCTCGGGATCGGCGCACGAGAAGACATCGGTCACGATGACATCGTGCCAGCAGAGCGCGACCCCCGCGCAACCCGGCGCGCAGTGACGAACCGTGGCCGGCCAGCCAGGTCTTGATGGTCTCGAAGCGACGTCCAGTTTCCGGTGGCAGCGAACAGTGCGAGCGCGGCCTCGCCCTGCACATCGGCATGCTCGCAAGCGACCAGCCCATCAGCGACGAGCAGGCGCGCAGCCACGTCGGCGACGAGGGCGATCATGTCGAGCCCATCGACTCCTGACCACAAGGCGAGAGGAGGATCGAAGTCACGAGCCTCAGTTTCGACGTGCTCGTAAGCCGCGAGCGGAATGTAGGGCGGATTGGCCACCACCACATGCACCGCGCCGGCAAGGTCGTCGACGGCCACGGCGATGTCGCCAAGCCTCATGTCGACTCCCGAGCCGCGCGCATTGCGAAGGGCGAACCGGTGAGCTGCGGCGGAGAGCTCGACCCCCACCACTTTGGCCACGGGCACTTCAGTCGCCATGGCGATCGCCACTGCGCCGGAGCCAGTGCAGAGGTCCACCGCCAGGGGTGACGCCACCCCGCTCATCGCCAAGCGGTTGAGCTCATCGACGGCGACCCCGGCCATCACCTCGGTTTCGGACCGCGGCGTGAATACCCCCGGTCCCACCTCGAGGTCGAGATAGCGGAATGCGGCAGTGCCGGTGATGTGTTGCAGCGGTTCCCGAGCGGCCCGACGCCGTATCGCTTGTCGATAGGCCACCACTGCCGATGCGTCGAGGGAGGACCGGGTCATGAGGCGGTTCTTCGGCAAGCCGAGCACCCAGGCCAGCAGAGCAGCTGCGTCATGCTGTGGCGACGCAACACCGGCACACTCGAGAGAACGCGTTGCCGTCGTGAGTTCGCGGCGCAGGTCGTTGCTCATGCGGGGGACTCGAGGGCCGCTAGCCGTTCCGCTAGGTCGGCGGCCACGAGTGCGTCGATGACTGCCTGGAGGTCACCGTCCAGAATTTGGTCGAGATTGTGCGACTTGTAGCCGACGCGGTGGTCGGTGATTCGGTTCTCGGGAAAGTTATAGGTGCGGATGCGTTCTGAGCGGTCGACCGTGCGCACCTGGGACCGGCGAGCGTCGGAGGCCTCTGCGTCAGCCCGGTCCTGCGCCAGCTGCAACATCCGGGAGCGCAGCACCCGCATTGCCTGGTCGCGGTTCTGTAGCTGGCTCTTCTCGTTCTGGCACGACACGACGATGCCGGTCGGCAGATGGGTGATACGGACGGCCGAATCCGTGGTGTTGACGCTTTGGCCTCCTGGGCCCGACGACCGGAAAACGTCGATCCGCAGGTCGTTCTCGTCAATAGAGACGTCGACCGGTTCGGCTTCAGGCATCACCAGGACGCCTGCCGCCGAGGTGTGGATTCGCCCTTGCGACTCGGTCACCGGCACGCGTTGTACCCGGTGCACCCCGCCCTCGAACTTGAGCAACGCAAACGGCGCCTCGCCTGGATCAGGAGTGGCTTTCGCCTTGACGGCCACCGTGGCGCTCTTGATTCCACCTAGGTCGCTGATCGTCTCGTCGAGCACCTCCACCTGCCAGGCTCGCCGCTCGGCGTAGCGGCCATACATGCGGAGCAGGTCCCCCGCAAAGAGCGCCGACTCCTCGCCACCCTCACCCGCTTTGATTTCGACGATCGCGTCCTTGCTGTCTATCTCGTCACGGGGAACCAGGAGGTGGCGCAAACGCTCCTCGAGCTGAAGTCGGCGTTCGTCAAGACTGTCGGCCTCTGCCGCGAAGCTTGGGTCCTCGGATGCGAGCTCTCGAGCGGCACCGAGGTCATCGAGGGTGGCCTGCCACTCGCGATAGGCGCGCAGTACCGCGGTCAGTGCGGCGTACCGTCGATTGAGTCTCCTCGACCGGGCCAGGTCAGAGAACATGTCTGGTTGGACAAGCTGATGCTCAAGCCGGGCATGCTCCTCGATGAGCCCCTCAACGGCTTCGAACATCACGCCCTTGTCTCTCGGCTGGGTAGATACGACGACGCCGACCGCCTACACGAGGCAGGGGTCGGCGACGGAAGGAATGCTACTTCGCTGCAGCGGCATCCCTCTTGGCATAGCGGGCCTCGAAGCGAGCGACTCGCCCGCCGGTGTCCAGGATCTTCTGCTTGCCGGTGTAGAAGGGGTGGCAGTTGGAGCACACGTCAGCGTGAAGACGGCCTTCGGTGGCGGTACTGCGAGTCGTGAACGTATTGCCGCACGTGCAGGTCACCTCGGTGTCCACGTACGCGGGGTGGATGTCTTTCTTCATCGGTCATTCCTCTTGTCTCGGGGTCGCCGGGTCGTCATACGGACGTGCGACGTGAACCGGAACCAGCCGCAAGTGTGGCATCGCCTTCCCCCTCAACGCGAATCCGGGGGTGGGCATTCCGCTCGAGGGCGCATGCACGGTCGGATAGACGCACGCCCGGAGGCACCGTCACCCTTGACATTCGACGCCGGTGCATTGCACCCGCGGTCAGTCGTCGTCGGACTCGCGCATGCCCGCGGCGGTGGGTGTCGTCTTGTTGACCTGCATCAGGAATTCCATGTTGCTCTTGGTCGACTTGAGCTTGTTGATCAGCAACTCGAGCGCCTGCTGGCCGTCCAAGGCGGAGAGCACGCGCCGCAGCTTCCAGACAATCTGCAGCTCGTCTTTGCTCATCAGCAGCTCTTCTCGGCGCGTGCCCGACGCGACAACGTCGATCGCGGGGAAGATACGCCTGTCGGCGAACTCCCGACGCAGACGCAGCTCCATGTTTCCGGTGCCCTTGAACTCCTCGAAGATGACCTCGTCCATCTTGGAACCGGTCTCGATGAGCGCTGTGGCAAGGATTGTCAAAGAACCGCCGTCTTCGATGTTGCGCGCCGCTCCGAAAAACTTCTTCGGTGGGTAGAGCGCCGACGAGTCGACACCACCGGACAGAATTCGACCGCTCGCCGGTGCGGCCAGGTTGTAGGCGCGTCCCAGCCGGGTGATCGAGTCAAGCAGCACGACAACGTCGTGGCCGAGCTCAACGAGTCGTTTTGCCCGCTCGATTGCCAGTTCAGCGACCGTGGTGTGGTCTTCGGCGGGTCGGTCGAAGGTTGATGCGATGACCTCGCCCTTGACGGCACGCTGCATCTCGGTGACCTCTTCAGGTCGCTCGTCGACCAGGACGACCATCAAGTGACACTCGGGATTGTTGGTCGTGATGGCGTTAGCGATGGCTTGCATCACCAGGGTCTTACCAGCCTTGGACGGCGAGACGATCAGACCTCGCTGGCCCTTGCCGATCGGTGCCACGATGTCGATGAGGCGTGTCGTGAGCAAGTTCGGCTCAGTTTCGAGCCGCAACCGGTCGGCTGCATAGAGCGGCAGCAGCTTGGAGAACTCAGCTCGTGCTGTCGAGACCTCCGGGGCGGCGCCGTTGACGGTGTCGATGCGCACGATCGGGTTGTACTTCTCGCGCTTGTCGCCGCCTCCTTCGTTCTTCTGCTTGACGGCACCGGTGATGGCGTCACCCTTGCGAAGCCCGAACTTGCGGACCATCGACAGTGCGACGTAGACGTCGTTGGGACCAGGCAGATAGCCACTGGTTCGAACGAACGCGTAGTTGTCGAGCAGGTCGAGGATGCCGGCGACCGGCACCAAGACGTCGTCTTCACTGACCTGCGGTTCCGGCTCATTGCCCTCGCGTCGCCCTCCGCGGTCACGGTCGCGGTCGCGGTACCGGTCGCGGCTGCGGTTGCGCCGACGGCTGTTGCGGCTACTGCCCCGGTCGTCGTCACGGTAGCTGTCGCGGCTCTGCCCACCCGAGGAGCCATCGCGGCTCTGCCCACCCGAGGAGCCGTCGCGGCTCTGCCCACCCGAGGAGCCGTCGTAGCTTGCGCCGCGGTCTCTGCTCTGACCGCGATCGCGGCTTTGGCTGGGGTCGCGGGTGGGCTGGACTTGATCGCCTTCTCGGTTCTGCGCTGAACCGGAGTCACTCGCATGACTTGCGTCCGCAGGGGATTCGGAGGGGACCGGTCCTGCATTGTTCGGCGAGGAGACTGAAGCCGGTGGCCGAGAACCGGACTGGTTGTTGATGGCCTCGATGAGCGCGCTCTTGCGCATGCCCGTCGTGCCTTTGATGCCGAGACTTCCCGCGAGCGCCTTGAGCTCGGGGAGCAGCATCGAGTTGAGGCCACCTGCCTTCTTTCGGCTTGCTACGGTGCGCGACTCGGCAACGGCAGCGGAGGTGGCTTCGGAGGTTTCTGTCACGTGAGGTCCTTCCCACGTCTGGTGCGCAGCCATAGGTGCGCCATGAGGTAGCGGTGAATGAGCTCCTGCGGAACAGCGACATGGAGGGGTTGCTCCCAGCCACTGAGATCAAGAAGAGAAGAATTCCTGAGCGGCGGTGCAATCCGCTGGAGAGGATCGGCTACGTTGATGAACCGATGCACTAAGAGGTTAGCACCTCTGGGACGGTGGTGTCGCACCAGCCACTTCTTGGTTGCCTGCATGTCTGAGCCCTCGACGCCGACCATCACACCAGATGGGCACCCCGAAGATCCACCGCCAACTCTGCGACCCCCCACCCGGCAGGACACCAGCCGCTCAGGTCAATCGGCTTCGCCGCCGTACTCAAGGCCAAGACCGTGGGGCCGGCACCGGAGAGCACGGCCGCCTCTCCCACCGCTCTGAGCTGGTCGACCAGGTGAAGGGATTCAGGCATCGCGGATCGACGAAACTCCTGGTGCAGTCGATCCTCCGTGGCCACGAAGAGCTTGTCGGGGTGCATCGTCAACGCGGCGACCAGCAAGGCTGCCCGTCCTGAGTTTCTGGCCGCCTCGCCGTGGCCCACTGTCTCAGGCAACAACCGGCGTGACGCCTCCGTCGGCATCGGATCGGGAGGAATGAAAAGCACGGGTCGCACTAGCGGGTTCACTGCCAAACTCACCGCGCCCGCGGTACCGGACTCTCCACCTTCGGCCACCCAGGCGACTGTGAGCTGCCCGAACAGACAAGCAGCTACGTTGTCGGGATGACCCTCGAGCTCGATCGCCAGCTCCAGCGCCTCAGCCGCCGACAGGCTTGCTCCATCGACGAGACCCTCCGCGAGCCTGAGTCCGGCCACGATCGCCGCTGAAGAGGAGCCGAGGCCGCGAGCTTGCGGAACAAAGTTGCGACACTTCACCTGCAATCCGGGCTGCGGCGCACGGAGGAAGTCGAAGGTCGCCCGCATCGCCCGGAGAACGAGGTGCCGCTCGTCTCGAGGCAGGATGTCTTGCCCTTCCCCCGAGATCTCCACGGGAACTGCTGACGAGGCGACGCTGGCCTGCACCTCGTCATACAGCTCAAGGGACAACCCGAGACTGTCGAAACCGGGGCCGAGGTTGGCGCTGGTGGCCGGAGCTCTCACGGTTACGTTCCCAGCGACGAACTCAGTCCGGGTCATGGAGACCAGCTGCAGCTGCCGCCGCCTCGACATCAGCCCCGATGACCGTTTCGACGAGTGAAGCCTGGAAGTTCAGGGCGGTGTCGACGTCCTTGAGACCGTGACCGGTCAGGGTCACGGCAATAATCTGCCCAGAATCGACCTCACCTGCTTGCGATTTGGCCAACAGTCCGGCGACGCCCGCCGCGGAAGCCGGTTCAACGAAGACGCCGTCCCTGGAGGCGAGCTCGCGTTGCGCTCTCATGATCTGCAGGTCCGACACTGCCTCGATGACGCCACCGGAAGCATCGCGCGCCTCTTCAGCGAGCAGCCAGGAGGCCGGGTTCCCGACGCGGATGGCGGTGGCGATCGTGTCGGGATGCGTCACGATCTGGCCGGACACCAGCGGCGCGGCTCCCTCGGCCTGGAACCCCCACATAGCGGGCGTTCGCGATGACCGGCCGGCGGCTGCGAACTCGACGAACCCCTTCCAGTAGGCGGCGATGTTTCCGGCGTTGCCAACAGGAAGGACGTGGATGTCCGGGGCGTCACCCAAGAAGTCGACCAGCTCGAAGGACGCGGTCTTCTGGCCCTCTAGTCGAAACGGGTTGACCGAGTTGGCCAGAGCCACGGGGTAGTTCTTCGCCAAGGCTTGAGCCAGCCGGAGACAATCGTCGAACGTCCCCCGGACCTGCACGATCCGTGCGCCGTGCATGACCGCCTGTGCGAGCTTCCCGAGGGCAATGCTGCCGTGCGGCACCAGCACGATCGGCGTCATGCCAGCCCTGGTCGCATACGCCGACATGGAGGCCGAGGTGTTGCCTGTCGACGCGCACACCACCGCTTGGGCTCCATGTTCAGCAGCCATCGTCATCGCCACCGTCATTCCGCGGTCCTTGAACGAGCCTGTCGGGTTGGTGGCTTCCACTTTGAGCCAGACGTCGCACCCTGAGATCTCGGAGAGCCATTCGGACTCAACCAGCGGGGTACCTCCCTCGCGCAAGGTGACGACCGAAACGTCGTCGCTGACCGGCAGCCAGTCGCGGTACTCCTCGATGACGCCACGCCACTGGTGGGTTGCGCCGGTCATGAGGGGCCTGCTCCCACGACCCGGACAACCGACGTCACCTGTCGCACGACCGGCAGCGTTCGCAAGTCCTCGACCGTGGCGGCGAGGGCGAAATCTCGAGCCACATGTGTAACGACGACGAGCTCGGCATCGCGCCCGCGACCCGCCTGGCGCAACGTCTGGATCGACACCTCGTGCTGAGCAAACACGGTGGCCACCACGGCCAACACACCGGGTGAGTCCTCGACATCGATCGCGATGTGATAGCGCGTCAGCGTTTCGCTGATCGGCGCGATGTCGCATTTTGCGTACGTCGATTCGCCCCCGCCTGTGACCGAGCCCAATCGGTTGCGAGCCACGGTCACCACGTCACCGAGCACGGCGCTCGCGGTGGGTGCACCGCCCGCGCCCTGCCCGTAGAACATGAGCTCACCGGCTGCGTCGCTCTCGACGAATACGGCATTGAAGGCTCCCCGCACGCTCGCAAGAGGATGGGAGCGCGAGATCATGGCCGGGTGCACCCGGACACACACTTCGTCGCCACCCGGGCGCTCGTTGGAGTCACAGATCGCCAGCAACTTGATGACGCAGTCCAGTTGCTTCGCTGAAGCGATGTCATGAGCAGTGATGCCTGAAATCCCTTCGCGGTGCACATCGGCAGCGGTGACCCGGGTGTGAAACGCGAGACTGGCCAGGATCGCTGCCTTGTCGGCTGCATCGAACCCTTCGACGTCAGCGGTGGGATCGGCCTCGGCGTACCCACGCGCCTTTGCATCCGCCAAAGCCTCGTCGAAACCGGCGCCTGATGTGTCCATCTGATCGAGGATGAAGTTAGTGGTGCCGTTGACGATCCCCAGAACCCGTCGCACCTTGTCCCCGGCCATTGACTCACGCAGCGGCCGGATGATGGGAATCGCACCGGCGACGGCGGCCTCGAAATAGAGGTCGCGCTGAGCCTTCTCGGCGGCTGAAAAGAGGGTCGCCCCGTCCTCGGCAAGAAGCGCCTTGTTGGCTGTGACCACTGACGCGCCCGCCTCGAGCGCGGCAAGGATGAGGGAGCGCGCTGGCTCGATGCCGCCGATTACTTCGATGACCACATCGATGTTCCCGCGTGTCACCAGGGCATGGGCATCTGTCGTGAAAAGCTCGGGGGGCATGTCCACCGGACGGGATCGGTCGAGTCGCCGCCGTACCGCGATGCCGACGAGATCAAGGGGCGCCCCTACTCTGGCCACCAGATCGCCGTCTTGTTCTCTGAGCAGTCGGGCAACCTCGCTGCCAACGACTCCGTAGCCCAGCAAGGCGACGCGCACGGGCGAGTCCACGTCACTCCACCTCCAGACGCAAGAGATCTTCCTCGGTCTCTCGACGGACAATCACTCGGGCAACGCCGTCTCGCACCGCCACGACGGCCGGTCGGGGGACGTGGTTGTAATTGCTCGCGAGGGACCGGCAGTAGGCCCCCGTCGCCGGAACAGCGAGCAGGTCACCGGGCCTGACGTCTGCGGGCAAGAACTCGTCCCTCACCACGATGTCCCCGGCCTCGCAGTGCTTGCCGACGACGCGCGCCAATATCGCCGGAGCGTTGGAGCGCCTCGATGCGAGCGTGCACGAATAGTCAGCGACGTACAAGGCAGCGCGGATGTTGTCACTCATACCGCCGTCGACGGCGACGTAGAGACGGCTGCTACCCGCGTCGAGTGCCACCCGCTTGACGGTTCCGACCTCGTAGAGCGTGAAAGTCGATGGTCCGGCGATCGCCCGACCGGGCTCAATGGACAGGTGCGGTATGTCGATACCGAGCGCCAGGCATTCCCGTTCGACCAGCGCCTCCGTCGCGGCAGCCAGCTGATGTGGTGTCGCGGGGTCGTCTTGGGTGGTGTAGGCGATACCGAACCCACCCCCGAGGTTCAGTTCGCCCAGAACCGTTCCGTCTCCAAGCCCTTCGGCATACAGCGCAAGCACCCGTCGGGCAGCCACCTCGAAACCTGACGTGTCGAAGATCTGGGAACCGATATGGCAGTGCAGACCGACCAGCTCGAGCGCGGAATGGCTCTGCACCCGCTCCATAGCGACCCGGGCGACCCCCCCGGCGATAGAGAAGCCGAACTTCTGGTCTTCGTGAGCCGTGGCGATGTACGCATGGGTATGCGCCTCCACGCCTGTGGTGACTCGGATGAGCACAGGCTGACGCACCCCTGCTGCAGACGCGATTGCCCCCAGCCGTTCGATCTCGACAAAGGAGTCGACGATTACGTGTCCGACCCCGAGCTCGACGGCCCTCGTGAGCTCCGCGGTGCTCTTGTTATTACCGTGCAGGCTGAGAAGTGCCGGGTCGAAACCGGCCCGGACCGCAAGAGCCAGTTCACCACCGGAGCAGACCTCGAGACGCAGACCCTCGTCGGCCACCCAAGAAGCAATGGCGAGGGATAAGAACGCCTTCCCGGCGTAGTACACGTCAGCAGGGGCGAAGGCGTCCCTGAAAGCGCGGGCGCGAGCGCGGAAATCTGCCTCGTCGACCACAAAGAGCGGAGTGCCGAACTCCTCAGCAAGCTGGCGGACGTCCACACCGTCCACCCGCACGGTACCTTCGTCGGACTTGTCCACGTTGACCGGCCACAACGGCGCGATCAAAGGGTTGGGATCAGCCGGCGCGCGTAACCACCTCGGAACTCTCGTCTCTGCATCTGATTGCAGTGCGCCTGGCACCTGCGGCGCCACTACATGCGCTCAGGAGCTGAGACGCCCAGCAGATGAAGACCCTGGGCGAAGACAATTCGGGTGGCATCCACCAGCAACAGCCTCGCCTGGTGGAGATCTGATGCTGTCTCATCGCCTTGCGGGAGTACCCGACAGACGTCATAGAACTTGTGGAAGGTCGACGCCGTCGCCTCCAGATAGCGCGCCAGCCGGTGCGGCTCGCGCAACTCTGCAACCGTGGCGAGGACACCCGGGAACTCCGCCAGCGCCCGCAACAGCTCCCCTTCACGCTGGTGTGAGAGCAAGGAGGGGTCGAATGTCGCGCCCGCCGGCTCCACGCCCAGGTCGGCTGCGTTGCGCAAGATCGAGGCCAGTCGTGCGTGGGCGTATTGCACGTAGTAGACCGGGTTGTCACTGCTGGCGCGCGACCAGAGATCCAGATCGAGGTCGATGTTGGAGTCGCTCGAGTATCGCACCAGCGCGTACCGAGCGGCGTCCACTCCTACTGCATCGATGAGGTCGTCGAGGGTCACGACATTGCCTGCCCGCTTCGACATCCGTACCGGTTGACCGTCACGCACCAGGTTGACCATCTGGCCGATGAGCACCTCGAGGTTCTCATGTGGGCGATCGCCGAAGGCTTGACACATCGCCATGAGTCGGCCGACGTAGCCGTGATGATCTGCTCCCAGCATGATCACCACCAAGTCGAAGCCGCGCTCTCGCTTGTCGAGGTAGTAGGCCAAATCGGCTGAGAAGTACGCCGGACTCCCGTCGGACTTGACGATGACGCGGTCCTTGTCGTCGCCGTACTGTTGCGATCGCAGCCAGAGCGCACCATCACGCTCATAGGTGTTGCCCATCTTGCTGAGCCGCTCGATTGCCCGGGAGACCGCCGCGCTGTCGTGCAGGCTCTGCTCATGGAAGTAGACGTCGAAGTCGACCCTGAACGTGTGCAACGTGTGCTTGATCTCGGCGAACATCAACTCGACGCCCTCGCGCCGGAAGACCTCCCGTGCCTCTTCGTCGGGGAGCCCGAGCACATCCGGATGAGCCCTCACTACCTGCTCGACGATGTCGGCGAGGTAGCTGCCGACATAGCCGTCTGCCAGCGGTTCCTCGCCTTTGGCGACTGCCAGCAGGGAGGCGGAGAAGCGGTCGATCTGGGCGCCGGAGTCGTTGAAGTAGTACTCGCGTGTGACATCCGCCCCTCTGGCCGTGAACACTCGGGCGAGGCTGTCGCCAACAGGCGCCCAACGACCGCCTCCTAGATGGATTGGACCCGTTGGGTTCGACGACACGAACTCCAGGTTGATGCGCTGGCCCGCGAGGACGTCAGAGGTGCCGTACGCCGAACCGGCCTCGACGATGGCGCGAGCCACCTCACCCTGCGCTGCCGCCGCCACCGTGATGTTCATGAAGCCAGGTCCAGCAATCTCCACCGCCGCAATGGAGGGCGAGTTCTCCAGCTCGGCAGCCAGCAGCGCGGCGAGCTGGGGCGGCTTCAACCCTGCCTGCTTCGAGAGCTGCAAAGCGACGTTCGTGGCGTAGTCGCCGTGACTCTTGTTCTTGGGTCTCTCAA
>JACCSH010000087.1 GCA_013813125.1 Nocardioidaceae bacterium
ATCATCGTCGAGCGGGCACTGCGCACGGCAGTGGTGTGCCGAGACGCCTTCGGCAAGCTGCTTGCGGTCGGCTTGGGGACAGCGATGGCGCTGCAGGTCTTCGTCGTGCTCGGTGGCGTGACGAGGCTGATCCCCTTGACCGGTCTGACTACGCCATTCCTCTCCTACGGCGGATCGTCCCTGCTGGCGAACTGGATCGTGGTGGCACTCATCTTGCGCATCAGCGACCAGGCGCGCCGACCCGTCACAGAGGTCCACCTCCCCTCGCCTGACGAGCAGACACAGGTGGTGTCAGTGCGATGAACCGGCCCATCCGTGTTCTCGCCATCGGCTGCATGGTGCTGTTCGGCCTGTTGCTGCTCAACGTCAACTACGTGCAGGTCCTGCAGGCTGACGAGCTCAATGACCGAGACCGCAACAAGCGGGCCCGCGATGCTGAGTGCTCACGCGAGCGTGGCCCGATTCTCGTCGACGGTGAGACGGTCGCGCGCAGCGTTCCCTCGGGCGACGATCTCAAGTTCCTCCGCCAATACCCCGAACCGCAGCTGTACGCGCCGGTCACAGGCTTCTTCTCGTGCATCTTTGGCACGAGTGCGGCCGAGAACACCGAAAACTCCATCCTCTCAGGCAGCGACCCCAGCCTGTTCGTCAACAGGGTCATCGACATGGTCGGCAACGAGCAACCCCAGGGTGGCAGCGTCCTGTTGACCATCGACCCCAAGGCTCAACGGGCTGCGTATGACGGTCTACAGGCCCTGCCTGGTGAAACCCGAGGCGCTGTGGTGGCTCTGGAGCCGTCGACCGGGGCGATTTTGGCGATGGTGTCCACGCCTACGTACGACCCCAACCGACTCGCCACACATGACGCTGCCGAGGCCCAGGAAGCCTGGAACCAACTCAACGACAGCGAGGCCAAGGTGATGCTCAACCGCTCCACTCAAGAGATCTATCCTCCCGGATCGACATTCAAGCTGGTCACCGCCGCGGCAGCCCTCAGCAACGGCTACACCCCCGACACCATCGTCAAGGGGGGCACCCGCTTGGATCTGCCTCAAACTGAGTCAGATCTGAAGAACCAAAACGGCTCTGACTGCGGAGGCGAGAAGATCACCCTGACCCAGGCATTGGCCGTCTCGTGCAACGTCACGTTCGGGTCCCTGGGCCTCAAGCTGGGCGCCGAAACCCTCCAACAGCAGGCTGAGCAGTTCGGGTTCAACGAAGACATCATCGACGAACTTCCCTCCGGTGAGAGCCGTTTCCCCGCCGACATCGACGAGCCGAGCACGGCGTTCTCGGCGATCGGGCAGTTCGATGTGGCGGCCTCCCCCTTGCAGATGGCGATGGTGTCGGCCGGAATCGCCAACGGCGGGGCCGTGATGCGACCCTATGTCATTCAACGGGTCCGCTCTCCCGACCTCGATGTCTTGGAGGAGGCCGAGGCCGAGGTGCTGCATCAGGCGGTCGCTGAGTCGGTCGCCGACGACCTGACCGAGATGATGGTGACAGTCGTCGAGCGTGGCACCGGCGATCAAGCAGCCATCCCCGGCGTGCCGGTGGCTGGCAAAACCGGAACTGCCAACTCCAGCGTCAACCGGTCGCCCTACGCCTGGATGGTCACCTTTGCTCCCGCGGATGCACCCAAGGTCGCGGTCGCGGTGCTCGTCGAACAGACAGATGTCGAGCGCGAGGACATCTCCGGTGGTGGTCTGGCTGGACCCATTGCGGCCGACGTGATGAGGGCGGTGCTCGAGGGGTGAGAAGACTGAGCAGCTGGGCAGCGAAGGTCGACTCGTGAGCATGGAACCCAACACGATCGGCGGCGGGCGCTACGAGATGTCCGGCCTGCTCGGGCGCGGCGGAATGGCCGAGGTGCGCAAGGCCCGCGACCTGCGGCTTGGCCGTCCGGTCGCCATCAAGCGTCTGAGGGTGGATCTGGCTAGCGATCCGACCTTCCAAACCCGCTTCAGCCGTGAGGCGCAATCTGCCGCCTCCCTGAACCACCCAGCGATCGTCGCTGTCTACGACACGGGTGAGGAGCCGACGGCCGACGGCAGCGGCCTGCTGCTGCCCTACATCGTCATGGAGTACGTCGAGGGGCGCACCTTGCGCGACATCTTGCGTGAAGGCCGCAGGATCTTGCCGCAGCGTGCTCTGGAAATCACCGGGTCGGTTCTCGACGCACTCGACTACAGCCACCGCGCAGGCATCGTGCACCGCGACATCAAACCCGCGAACGTGATGCTGACTCCAGCAGGCGACGTCAAGGTGATGGACTTCGGCATCGCCCGCGCGATCGCCGACGCCTCCTCGTCATTGACGCAGACAGCCGCGGTAGTGGGGACAGCGCAATATCTTTCCCCCGAGCAAGCCCGCGGTGAGCAGGTCGACGCGCGCAGCGACCTCTACTCGACCGGCTGCTTGTTGTACGAGCTGCTGACCGGCCGTCCACCGTTCGTCGGCGACTCCCCCATCTCGGTGGCCTATCAGCACGTTCGCGAGGAACCTCGCCCGCCGTCCGCCATCGATCCCGAGATCACGCCGACCATCGACGCGATCACGCTCAAGGCACTGTCGAAGTCGGTGGACGAGCGTTACCAGAGCGCAGCACAGATGCGCGCAGACATCGACAGGGCCCTCGAAGGGCGCGAGGTGCTCGCACCAGTGGCCGCGGTCGCCTCCACAGCACTTCAGACCGAGCATCACCTCGCGCCAGTCCCTGTCGAGTCCCGCCCACAGACAACCGCTCTGACTGCTGTGGGTTCTCACCGAGAGGATTCGCCACCGCGTCGTCGTACCGGTCTCTGGCTGGCATTGGCGGTACTGCTGGCCCTCGTCATCGCCTCCCTCGTCGTGATACCTCGTCTGGTGGGTGGGGCAGATGTCGAGCAAGTGGAGGTTCCCTCGCTGGTCAATCTCACAGTGCCTGCCGCCCGCGAAGAACTGGAAGACGTGGGGCTCGAGCTTGGTGAGACCAGTCCTGCCAGCAGCCCCAGCGTCGAGAAGGGGCTGGTGCTGCGGCAAAGTGTCGACTCCGGCGAGCTTGTCGACGAAGGCAGTGAAGTAGACGTCACGGTATCGGCGGGTGCCGACACCGAGGTCGTGCCGCCAGTGTCCGGTCTGACCCTCGAGCAGGCGACGGCGGAGCTCGAAGCGCTTGAGTTCGTCGTGAATCCGGTCGAGGAGGAAGGGAGCGCCGAGCGGCGAGGCGAGGTGACCCGCACCGACCCCCCCGAGGGCAGCAGCCAACCGATTGGTAGTGAGGTGACGGTCTACTACGCCGCCGGCCTCGAGCGCGTCCCTGACGTAGTCGGTGAGACCGAAGCTGAAGCAGTCGCGATCCTCGATGCCGCGGGCTTCGACCCGGTCTCATCGGACATCGCGTCAGACGAAGAACTCGGAGTCGTGACCAAGCAGACACCACGCGCCGACGCCCGACGCGTCGCTGGTAGCTCCGTTGTCATTTACGTATCGCTCGGTCCAGCCGAAACGCCCACTCCTACTGTGACCGTCACCCCCACACTGACAGAGCCCACCGAAACAGAGCCGACGGAAACGGAGCCCACCGAGACCGAGACCACGGAGACCGAGCCGACCGCCACCAAGACCAAGTCGGCCAAACCTCCCAAGCCGCCGAAGCCACAGGCGACGCAAGCGCTGCCACCGAAGGATGCGCCGCCCTCTTCCAGGCCGATCCGGAATCGCTGACCGCTAGGCATGGCCCCACGGCGGCCCTGTACGGCGGTCCAGCTAGGGCAGTCGTGCTGGCTGCGCGTAGCTGAGCTCGAGCGGCGAAGAGAACGCAGGCAGTCGGAGCCTCTCGGAGCGTCGAAGCGACCAGCCGATGTTGTAAGGGTCGGCCTCGTACTGGCGGTAGCTCTGCACGGCCGGTGACGCCTTCAAGGCGTCGTACATGGTCCTCGGGTTGCCTACCGCCATGACGCGATAAGGCGGCGAGTAGGGCACCCCTTGCAGTACGACGGTGTTGCCGACGCATTTGATGCCGGTGGTTGAGATGATTCGCTGGCCCTGCAGGCTGATGCCGACAGCGCCGCCTGCCCACAGAGCGTTGACGACCGCTTGGATGTCTTGTTGGTGCACAATCCGCAGATTGGGGTCCACTCCTGACGGAACCTCGTCGTCGCGCGGGGCGTCGTCGAGAGCCACGATGAGCCCGCTGCCCGACAGGGGCCGCAAGCCGGCCGGCCCCTCCAGTCGGCGTAGCCGCCCCATGACGTCTTCGACCTTTGCGCCGCCGACTTGGGCTCCTAGGGTCTCCACCTCGGACTGCAGTTGGCGCAGGGACGACTGAATTTCCTCGACTCGGTTGCGCTGTTGACTGACCAACCCGCTCAGGTCCGTGTGGCGACCGGGGCGCAAATCCGTGCCGCGGGCGTTGATCATCGACGTCGTCGCCAGCAGACCCGCGCAGCCGGCCGCCACCAAGGTGTTGACGCGCCATCCGGTCGAGCCTGCAGCGCCCGGAGTTCTACGTATCCACCTGCGCGCTCGATCTGGCCAAGTGGGCCGACCAGCCGCCTTGTGCGGGTGGCTTTCCAACGGATCTCCTCCAACTTGGGCGCCGCTTGGCGCCTGCAGCGGCGACAGCACCAGTCGCCTTACCGGCTAGGCTAGCCTGCGCAAGTCCGAGCCTTCAGGAGTGAACGTGCCCGAGTCCCGTCCGCGTAAGAAGAGTGTCTACACCGCACCTGCAACCAGCAAGGCTCCTCGCAGAGTGGGCGGTGGGCGGTGGGTCGCGCCGGTGATGGTCGCGTGCTGGTTGCTCGGGCTGCTCTGGATAGTGGTCCATTACCTTGCCCCCGACCTCAAATACCTGTCTGAGCTGGGCAACTGGAACCTGCTGGTGGGAATGGGGTTCATCGCACTCGGCTTCGTCTTCGCCACCAAATGGGAGTGAGCTGTATGAGTTCACTTGGCTCGTCGGCCGCCGGCGGAGGATCCGATCTGTTTTGGAGCTCAGCGCGACTCCCCGGCTGAGCCGGTTCTTCCGGCGTTCATCGCGAATCAACCCGCTGGACTTACAGCGCTGTAGTTCTCCACATGAGTTATCCCCAGTGTGGACAACCTCGCCGGGGGCAAAGAACCGCAAGCCGTGCCTTCAGGCAGTGAGGGAAGCAGTGCGCAGAGCGACAAGACCGACGCAGGCGACCGCGAGAACCACCAAGATCGCGATGTGCAGGGGTAGGCGTCGGGAGCGAGGCGCATAGGCAAAGACGGCGCCCACCGCCAGGCCGGCGGCCAGACCGCCGAGATGCGCTTGCCAAGAGATGTTCGGCAACGCGAACGTGATGGCCAGGTTGAGCCCCAGCAACACCAGCAGCTGGGACACATCGCGGCGTTGGCGCAGCAGCACAAAGAGCGAGGCCCCGAAAAGCCCGAAAATTGACCCTGACGCCCCGAGCGAGTAGCTGCGGACGTCAGACAGCAAGTACACGCAAACCGAACCGGCTAGTCCGGCCAGCAGGTAGAGGCTGAGGTAGCGCCAGCGACCGAGCTGAGACTCCAGGAATGAGCCAAACAGCCACAGTGCATAGAGGTTGAAGGCGATGTGGATGAAACTGAAGTGGAGAAAGGTGGACGACAGTAGTTGCCAGTAGGCCCCTTGGGCGACGCCGTCGACCGGCGGAAGATAGATCGACCCGTCAGGGATCAGCACCAGTTGTCGGCCGAACTCTCCCTGCAACTTGCCCGTCGCATTCGCGATGATGAACGCCGCGACGTTGAGCGCGATGAGCACAAGCGTCACTGCGGCTGACCCCGACGTCACCCGCCCACCGAAGCTGGTCCGTACCTGCGGTGTCTGCGCTGCCCCCGCGCGCACACAGTCGGGGCATTGGAAACCCACCGAGGCTTGAGTCATGCAGTCGGGGCAAATCGGGCGGGCACAACGCTGACAGGAGATGTAGGTCTCTCGCTCCGGGTGGCGGTAGCAGTGTGGCACTGTCTCTGCCGCCGGCACCGGCGGTTCGATGCTGCTCATCTACCGCCC
>JACCSH010000151.1 GCA_013813125.1 Nocardioidaceae bacterium
GATCGTGGGGGCCGTGGCATACACGCCCAACGTTGTGCCGATCTGGGAAGGCATGCGCGACTACTTCGCCGGCACGCCGGCGGAGATGGACTTCGTGTTGTTCTCCAACTACGGCCGCCAGGTCGACGCGCTCCTCGAAGGCACCATCGACGTGGCGTGGAACACCAACCTGGCCTGGGTCCGCACCGTCGCCCAGACCGACGGCGCGTGCCGCGCGCTGGCGATGCGCGACACCGACACGGTCTTCAAGAGCGTGTTCGTCGCGCGCACCGGCAGCAACATCCACGGCCTCGACGGGCTCAAGGGCAGACGACTGGCGCTAGGCTCTCAGGACTCCGCCCAGGCAGCCATCCTGCCTGTGTACTTCCTCGAACACGACGGTCCGGGCGCTGATGCCGTTGAGCTGGTGCGGATCAACAGCGACGTGGGCAAGCACGGTGATACCGGACGCAGCGAGCTGGACGCCCTGCGCGCCGTTCTCAACGAGCAGGCCGATGCCGCGGCGATCGGTATCAACACCTGGGAGGCGATAGGCCGCGAGGAGCTGATGCCAGGGGCGCTCGAGGCGTTCTGGGAGTCACCGGCGTACAGCCACTGCAACTTCACCGCTCTGCCGGGGCTGCCCGAGGAGCGCATGGAGCCTTGGCTGCAGCATCTGCTCGCCATGGACTGGGACAACCCGGAGCATCGCCCGATCCTGGAGCTGGAAGGGCTCCGCAAGTGGGTGCTGCCGCGGCTCGAGGGTTACGAGTCGTTGTTCGAGGCCGTGAAGGAACAGGAGATCTCTGCTCGATGGTGAATCACGGTTTGGTCCTGGATCTGGTGGAGCGACTCGGCGGAGTGGCTCGGCACGGCACCGTCTCCGTCCCGCTGGGGGAGGGCAACCCCGAACAGCTCCGTGACACCGTCGCGGCGTGGTGCGAGCGTACGGGAAACGAGCTCGTCGAGATGGGGGACGGCGTCGCCACCGTACGGCGAGGGCGCAGCCCCGATCCCGTTGCGGAGCTGGCGCCCGACCTGGTGCCGGGAACCCGGCTGTGGATATATACCAACTTCGACTGCAACCTTGCGTGTGACTACTGCTGCGTGCGGTCCTCACCGCAGACCGAACGCCGTGCCCTCGGCGTCGACAGGGTGCGCCGATTGGCAGTTGAGGCCGTTGCCGCCGGCGTCTCCGAGCTCATCCTCACCGGTGGCGAACCGTTTCTCCTCCCCGACATCGACGAGCTCGTCGACGCCTGCACGGCGGTGCTGCCCACCATCTTGCTGACGAACGGGATGCTCTTTCGCGGGCGGAGGCTGGAGGCCCTGCGGCGCATGGACCGCTCCCGGCTGGCACTGCAGATCAGCCTCGACTCCGCCACCCCCCAGGTGCACGACCAGCACCGTGGCCACCGGTCGTGGGAGCGTGCCGTCGCGGGGATCCGAATCGCCCGCCAGGAGGGGTTCCGCGTGCGGGTCGCGGCGACCCTGCCGTACGAGCAGAGCCACGAGCTGGGCCCTTTCCACGCCTTCCTCGACTCACTCGGCATCGCCCCCGAGGATCAGGTCATCCGCGCCCTCGCGCACCGCGGCTTCGCCGATCACGGTCTCGAGATGACCCTCGAGTCGTTGATCCCTGAAGTCACTGTCACAGCCGACGGGATCTACTGGCACCCGGTGAGCGCCGACCACGACGACCATCTCGTCACCCGGGACATCTTTCCGCTGCAGGACGGCATCACCGAGGTGCGGCGTCGCTTCACGCAGATGCGGGCTCGTTCAACCGCTGCTGCCCAATGGTTCCCCTGCGCCTGAGCAGCGCCGTGTCAGCATGTGAGGCCGTGCGCTAAGCCGATCCGGCGCGTTTCGCGCACCAGGCCAATTCCCGTATGGGTCAAGTCCGGTGGGGTGGTGTACGAGCCGCCGCGTGATCTTGTTGTGGTTAAGCGCTGAGCGCCTGTAGTTCGGTCCGAGCGACTTCCTGTTCGCCACCGTTGAAGTGTCCACCAACCCGCCGACAATCGGACGCATCTCGGCGTTCGTCACACCTACTTCGTCAAGGTCCTGCCGAGAAGCAGGGTCGCATCCGCTCGGCTAGCAAATTTCAGTCATGCGCGACTACGTGCCGGCTCTCGGTACTTGGCCGTGACCTGGACCGCGTCGCCGATCCGTTCCCAGCATGCCCATCGGGTGGCGAGCGCTGCCCCAGTACACGCTCAGCACACGGGAAGCGGCTTCTGGGCGCGTAACAGAGACAGACAGTGACAGGAGTCGGCCTAAGCACCTGGATTGGGCACTGTTGCATTAAGCGATCGCCTCAAGGCGTC
>JACCSH010000161.1 GCA_013813125.1 Nocardioidaceae bacterium
CCGTCGATGTCGCCGGAGATCAAAGTGATGTCGGACGACTCGATGGCGACATCGGTGCCGGTACCGATGGCGATGCCGAGGTCGGCCTGCACCAACGCCGGCGCGTCGTTGACGCCGTCTCCAACCATCGCCACCACACGGCCCTCCTTCTGCAGGCGTTGGACCTCCGCGACCTTGTCCTCGGGGAAGACCTCGGCCAGCACCCGGTCTATCCCCACCTGTTCAGCGATCGAGTTCGCCGTGGCACGGTTGTCGCCGGTGAGCATGGCCACCTCGATACCCATCGCGTGAAGTTCGCGCACCGCGTGCACGGCGTTGTCTTTGAGGACATCGGCGACGGCGAAGATTCCACGGATCTCACCGGCCCAGCCAGCGAAGATGACCGTGGTGCCCTCAGCCTCCAGGGCACCGGCTCGTGCCTCCAACTCGGCTGAGGTGGCCAACCCGGCTTGCGTCATCAGCCGACGGCGCCCAACCCACACCCGCTCACCGTCCAGGTCCGCGGACACGCCGTAGCCGGCGACATTGCTGAAGCCGGTGACAACCGGGACCTCCAGAGCTGCGACCTGCGCTCCGATGACAACCGCACGTGCCAGAGGGTGCTCGCTGCCGGACTCCACCGCCGCCGCGGCGCGCAGCAGTGTCTCCGCCTCGACACCGTCGGCCGGTACCACGCCCACCAGTGTCGTCTCGCCTCTGGTCAGGGTTCCCGTCTTGTCGAACACCACGGTGGTGATCCGCTTGGAGCGTTGCAGCACCTCTCCGCCCTTGATCAGGACCCCCATCGCGGCACCACGGCCGGTGCCCACCATGATCGCCGTCGGTGTCGCCAATCCGAGTGCACACGGGCACGCGATGATCAGGACCGCGACAGCCGAAACCAGCCCCGTCAAAGGAGCATCGCCGATCCACCACCAGCCGAAGAAAGCCAGACCCGCGATGGCCGCGACGACAGGCACGAACACCGCAGAAACCCGGTCGGCCAGCGCCTGAACGGGAGCCTTGCTGCCTTGCGCTGCCTCCACCAGCCGCACGATCTGCGCCAGTGCGGTGTCGGCCCCGACTGCTGTCGCCCTGATGGTCAGCACACCTGACGTGTTGATCGTGGCACCCGCGACCTTGTCACCTGCGGTCTTGTCGAGCGGCACCGACTCACCAGTGAGCATCGACTCGTCTACCGCCGAGTTCCCGTCGACCACGACGCCGTCGACGGGCAACTTCTCCCCCGGGCGGACTCGAACCAGGTCTCCAGGTCTGACGTCGTCAACGGGAACCAGACGCTCCACGCCGTCGACCAGGACGTGAGCCTCCTTCGCGCCGAGCTCGAGCAAGGCTCGGATCGCGCGGGATGCGCTGCGCTTGACCCTCGATTCGAAGTAACGCCCAAGAGTCAAGAAGGCGATCAGCAAGGCCGCAGTCTCGAAATACAGCTCGCCGCGGCCCGCGATGAGAGCCCAGGTGGAATAGAAATAGGCCGCCAGCGTCCCAAGGCTCACCAACGTGTCCATGTTCACCGACCGCGCCCGTGCGCGGCGGGCGGCACCGTGCAGGAACGGCCACCCGGCATAAAACAGCGCCGGAGTCGCCAGCAGCAGCTGGGCCCAGCGCAGCGCCGGTTCCTCGTTGCCACCTGGCACGAAAAGAGCAAGGCTCATCGTCGCGATCCCCAGCGGCCACGCCACGGCGGTGCGCACCAGCCATTGGCGTTGTTCTCGCGCTTCGTCCAGGTCGCGCTCAGCCTGAGCAGCCCGCCCGTCTCGATCTGACTCGTCAGCAGACACCGCCTGCAGCGCGTAGCCGGCCCTGCTCACCGCCTCCTCGAACTCGTCGCGGCCGGTGACGGTGGCGTCATAGTCGACGTTGGCCCGACCGGTCGCGAGGTTCACACCCGCGTCGCTCACGCCAGGGACCTTTCCGATCGCCCGCTGCACACGGGCCGCACACGAGCCACACGTCATGCCCTCCACCACCAGCTCGGCATGCGCCTGAGACTCCTCTTGACCAGGTGGATGCACATCCGACAGCTGTCTAGCCACAGTGCTTCCCATCTCCTTACCGCCGGTTCAAAAAAATGAACCGGCCCGAATTACTCACACAACCTGCTGACGTCTGTGGCGGTGACGGGCGGCTAGTGGTGCGCTCAACGACTGGATTTGGAGCCATCACTCATTCCATGCAGCTGCCCCATCCCTGATCCGCGTTCACCCATCTGGTCGCCCATGCCATGCATCTGCCCCATCGCATCCGACATCATCGACCGCATCTGCCTACGCATCTTCGGGTCGGACATCATCTCCGACATCATGTCCATCATCTGCGTCTGTCCCTGCGAATCGGACATCATCGTCGCCGTATCCGACGCTGACTTGGCGTCATCCTCGTCCTGGCCGCCAACGGCCCACGTCGGAACCCCCACCAGGGCGGCCCCAGCCACTACACCGGCCGTGACCTGCATAAATCTGCGCAAGTCCATCACATACTCCTCTGCTCTTGAGTTCTTCCTTCTGTGCTTAACGTCGTCATGATGTCTCGGCCGTGTGAAGAAACCGTGCGATTCCTGCGCCGGATCAGTGGGCGACGGAAGATATGTCGAGCCGCGTCGACCGGCTCATGGCCGCAGATACTTTGCGCCGCTGCCTACACCTGGCGACGGCTCTGTTGCGTTGGGCGTGCGGGTGGGCATGGCTGAACGATCGCCCGGTGGGGAGTCAGATGGCGAGCGCCAGCTCATCGAACGCCGCCGGTAGCCGGTGATGGACCGATGCGTCGGTGGCCATGTCGTAGTGGCCGCGTCTGAGGTTCTGGAGGCGGCACTGTTGCATTAAGCGATCGACTCAAGGCGTCGCCGCAAGATTTTCGATCCATAGGGCTTGAGCCGCTCCCCACGCCGCCCTGGTCCGGCACTGGCGGCTTGCCCCAGGCTTAGAAGAGTCACTGGCTTCGCGCTACACAGGAAATCTTCCTGAGGAGCCGCGTCGGGATGGCTGAATGCAACAGTGCCAAATACTCCATTCGTCGTTGAAGGTCTCTAATAGCAATGGGTAACTGCCAACTTGGCCCTGATAGACACCAGGCTCGAGCTGTCCTGCTCGGATAGGTTCCGCGCCTGATACCGGGGGGGCGGAAGCGGGGGCAACAACGGCGTCTTGGCCCAGGTCGATGCCGCCAAGCAGAGCATCAGCACCGGCCAAACCGAGGACGCTGACGACCCCGAGGGCCAGCACCGAAGCTGCCCGTCGCCTGACGATCCTTGGATGAGCTCGCTGCCGAATCATCTCGATGTCCGGAAGATCCGGGGGATCTCCCGCAGCTTGTTCCAAGAGCGCTCGCAGATCACGCATCCTTCGGCACCTCGACATCCTCCCCGATCAGCTGCCTTAGACCTGCAAGAGCGCGGGCAGTGAGCTTCTTGACCGTTCCGGTGCTGCAACCCATCAACTCCGCGGTCTGCTCGACCGAGAGGTCCTCCAGGAAACTCGAAGGCAGCGGATCGTCGGAGGCGGACGGACATCTCTCCGAGTCGACGCGGCCACTTGTCAGGTGGGCGGATGGCGAAGAGACTGGTTCGATGGAAGATGCGCCCGTGCGCGGACCTGAAGCCGGGTTGGCGAAATCCGGGGACCGGTATTCCACAGCCGCGGAACCGGGCATTCGCACGTTCCTCATCGCCGACATCCGCGGCTACACCAGCTTCACCAACGAGCACGGTGACGAAGCGGCCGGCGGATTGGCCGAGCAGTTCGCCGCCGTGACCGACCAAATCGTGACTGCCTACGACGGGGTCGTGCTGGAGCTGCGAGGGGATGAGGCATTGGTGGTGTTCGCCTCGGCCCGGCAGGCGATCCGGGCTGCGGTGGCGTTGCAGCGCAACTTTACCC
>JACCSH010000173.1 GCA_013813125.1 Nocardioidaceae bacterium
AAGTTCCCGGGCACTACGTCGGTGACGCTGATGCGCAACTACCGCTCCACCCCACAGGTGATCGAAGCGGCGAACACGGTGATGGCACCCAGCGCCGGCGCATCAGCTGTGCGGTTGCGTGCCGTCCGTGAGGCAGGCAGACCGCTCAGCTTCACGGGGTACCCCGACGAGGTGGCCGAAGCCGCCGGTGTGGCCACCGAGATCGCTCGGCTGGTCAGGGGCGGCACCAGTCCAGCGGACATCGCGGTGCTGTTTCGGATCAACGCCCAGTCTGAGAACTTCGAGGAGTCCTTGGCTGAGCGCTCAGTGCCGTTCGTCGTACGAGGAGCCGACAGGTTCTTCGAGCGCGCGGAGGTGAGACAGGCCATGACGCTGTTGCGAGGCGCGGCTCGAGGTGCCCCCGCAGAGGCCGGCTCCCTCGTGAGCGACGTCGTCGCCGTCCTCAGTGAGATGGGCTGGTCGTCCACTGCGCCACACGGCAGGGGCAGCGTGCGCGATCGCTGGGAGTCCTTGCAGGCATTGGTCTCCGTCGCCGAAGAGGTCGCCGCCGCCGATTCCGCGGTAGGGCTGGCTGATTTCACGGTGGAGCTGCAACGCCGCGCTGCAGTGCAGCACGCACCCGCTGCCGGCGGCGTGACCTTGGCGACCTTGCACGCAGCCAAGGGGCTCGAATGGTCTGTGGTGTTCATCGTGGGTGCGCACGAGGGAACGATGCCGCTCGTCTACGCCGACACGAAAGCTTCCCTCGACGAGGAGCGACGCCTGCTGTACGTCGGCGTGACGCGAGCCCGGGACATGCTCAGTGTGTCGTGGTCGGCCGCGCGCAGCCCCGGTGGTCGAGGGTCACGCGTCCCGAGCCGATTCCTGGAAGGGCTGGTCGAGGAGCGGCATCGCCAGCCGTTGCTCGCGACGTCCACTTCGACTAGAGCCCGCGCCAAGCAGAACAGGGTGGCCGCCTGTCGGGTGTGCGCGCGGCCGCTGACCGATCCCCGCGAGTGCAAGCTGGGCCGGTGCGCAGAGTGTCCGAGCGGGTATGACGAGGCCCTCTATGACGCTTTGCGTTCGTGGCGACGAGACAAGGCGGCTGAGGACAACGTCCCCGCCTACTGCGTATTCACCGATGCCACCTTGACCGCACTCGCCGAGATCAGGCCGTTGGATGCCGCGGGATTGGTCAAGGTGCCAGGCATCGGGCAGGTGAAGATTACGAAGTACGGCGAAGACCTCATCGAGATCTGCTCGGCGCAGCATCCGATGTCCGCGCCGCAACCATCCTGACGCGGCTTGCCATCGCTGTCAGAAATAGTTTCGGTAAATAGTTTGCGCGCCGTCTGACGACGCGCGTAGTCTGCTATGACCGCAGCCGGTCACCCCTCCTGCGAGCTAAATGATCGCCCTCTTTCGAAAGGAGGCCCGACATGATCATCTTCACCGCTAACGCGACGCCGACGGCGGCGCGCTTTCGCACGTCTGGCCTCTTCCGGTCGACTGCAGGCGTGTCGGCCTACGGTCTGGCCGACGCTTCGATGACTGCCACCACCGGGCCCGTGTTCGCAGCGGCCAAGGGGGTAGACCGTCCGCAGGCGAGCCTCGGTCACATCGGAGTCGACGCCTTTGCCACCGCAACTGGTCGCGTCGCTGGAGCCTTCGACAATGTCCCGGGCGTTCGTGCTTGGAGCCCACCGGTATAGAAAGCAGACGTTTCTCACCGGCACCTCCACAGCCGCGGACCCCCACCGGGATCCGCGGTTTTTTCTATGCCTGATCGTTCACGAAAGGTCTTGGGAGGTGAAAAACATGACACTCAGCGTCCTCGATGCGCTGGTGACAGGAGAAGCGCATGGCGAGACCGCTCATCTGCCTTGCCGGTCCAATGACCCGGAGCTCTTCTTCGCAGAGTCACCGGCTGATGTCGAGCTGGCAAAGTCGCTGTGCACGAGCTGTCCGCTGCGAGTCGAATGCCTGCAAGGCGCCCTCGACCGCCGCGAGCCCTGGGGAGTGTGGGGCGGTGAACTGCTCGTTGCAGGCGAAGTGGTGGCCCGCAAGCGCCCACGCGGTCGTCCGCGCAAGTGCGAAGTCGCCGCCTGAGGCACCCTCGACCCGAGACCAGAGAGGAATCCGGAATTGAAGACCACAACCAAGGACACCCAGATGATCTGCACCGGTGGTACGTACCCGTCGTCGACGACCCGTTCGGTTGTCGCCAGCCGGCCACGGTTTGTGTCGATCCCCAGTCTTGAACGGAGCACCCGGATGAATGTCATGCATGAAGACCTTGCGCGCGCCCATATGGACGCGCGCCTCGAGCAGGCGCGCGAAGCACGCCGCAGCGCCCAGTTGGTCCGCGCCTCACGTAGGGCCGGCCGGGTCGAGCGCGCGAGCCAACAAGCACGTCGGTTGCTGGCGCGTTCCTTGTGACCACAGCCAACTAGTGCCCGGAGCCTCCAAGGTTCCGGGCACTAGTTGTCAGCGCGCAGGCTCCGTCCGGCGCAGGTTCCGTACGGCGCAGGCTCAGCCGTCGACCCGAAAGCCGGGCAATGACTCAGCAAGGATGTCAGCGAACGGAGCCTCGGCGCCGAGCTGGGAGAGTACGCCGATTGCGCCCAGCCACACCCGGTGGATCAGCAGGTACTCCGGTGGGAGGTTCAGCTTGAGAGTCGTGGTGTAGCCCGGCTGCCGTGGGTCGTTGATCCGCGCGAACTGTTCGCGCATCCAGTCTCGCGAGAACTTGAACCTCTCGACAGAGGCTGGTTCCACGAACGGTGCCAGGTAGTCGCGGAGGTCGTCGGCGGTCACTGACATCCGTTCCTTGATGAAGCCAGCCTGACGCAGACCGCTCAGCACGGCGTCGTAGTCGTTGGCCACGGCGAGGCGCAACATGGTCCCGATGACCGTTGGAAGTCCGCCGTCAGGAAGTCGAGCGACGGCACCGTAGTCGACCACGCCCACGCGTCCGTCGGCCAGCAGTCGGAAGTTGCCCGGGTGTGGGTCGGCGTGCAACAACCCGGCTCGGGCTGGTCCGGAGAAGAGGAACCGCACATAGACCTGTCCGTAATGGTCCCGGTGCTCCTGGCTGCCTTCGGCGATCAGGCGGGCAAGCGAGCGGTCTGCTTCGATCCATTCGGTGACGAGCACCTTGTCGGAGTTGGCCACCACGTTAGGCACGACGATCTCTGGGTCGTCGGCGAAGGCAGAAGCGAACCGTCGCTGCGCCTCCGCCTCGAGTTCGTAGTCGAGCTCCTCCGCGCTTCGAGCCTGAAGCTCCTCGACCAAGGGTTTGATGTCAAGTCCGGGGATCCACCCCGCGAACAGCTTCGCGGCTCGCCCGATCTGCTTGAGATCTGCGGCCAAGGCGTCACCGGCGCCGGGATACTGCACCTTGATGGCCACTTGTCGGCCGTCGTACCAAACCCCCTTGTGCACCTGTCCGATCGAGGCGGCCGCAGCCGGTATGTCGTCGAAGGTGGTCAGCTGTTTGCGCCAACTGGCGCCCAGCTCCCGGGCCAGGACCTGGTGGACCAGCGCTGCCGGCATCGGTGGCGCTGAGTCCTGCAGCCGGGTCAGCGTGGCCCGGTAGGGGGCTACCAGATCCTCTGGGAGCGCCGACTCGAAGATGGACATCGCCTGGCCGAACTTCATGGCGCCACCCT
>JACCSH010000186.1 GCA_013813125.1 Nocardioidaceae bacterium
AGTTTCCACACAACGGGCAGCACTGGTTGAAGTTGTGGAGACGGGACTGGTGAAGCGGCTACTCGACCGTGAACGTCTTGTCGACGATGTTCATGGGACTACCGTCCTCCATGCTGTACTCCAGACAGCGAATCCGGTAGGTGCCTGGCTCGAGAGTGCCCAGCTCGATGTCTGCTTGTCGCCAAACTGTGAAGGCAGTGGTCACGAAGCCCTCGTCAACCTTGGCGCCAGCCTGGTCGAAGAGCTGCCAGTTGACATTGCCCTCGAAGACGTTGCCTGACACCGTCACGGTGACGGGATTGGAGACCGTCTGCCCCTCGACGGGAGTGACGATGTCGATCCACGCCCGCACTTCTTCGTCGGGCATCACGCGCAGTGGGTCGAGGCGTACGCCGTTCGACTCGTCGACTGGCTCCCCGTTGTAGGTGAACCGTGCCTCGTCCTCCACTCCGGCTGTGCGGAGTAGCGCCTGATAATAGGAGAGAATCAGGGCGTGCTGCTGAGCTGGTGAACCAACCAGATGATCGCCCGAGAGGAGACTCTGATCCCCCGCCGTTGGACCCTCGGGACCTTCAATCGCGATTGTCGTGCTCTGTTCGGACTGGGAGACATCCACGACCTCCAAGTCGGGACTTCCCATCATGACTGGCATGAGGTCAGGGTCGATGGGAAGCGACGTCCACCACTCGCGAGCAGCAGCGAGAGCAGGGTCGTCCGGTGCTGCCGGCAGAGTGTGCGGCTCGGCGTAAAGACGCGGCCCCTTCTCAGAGAACGCGGCGCTGCGCCCGGCGTAGTACATCGTGACCTGTCGGTCCGCTGGAGCGTTCGGGTCGTAGACCCCCTGATGCAGAGCCTGGCCGGAGCCTGGCTCTTCCTCGGTCGGGTCAGAGGCGGTCGGATCAGGAGCGGTCGGATCAGGAGCGGTCGGATCTGGTTGGGTCGGCTCGGTGGCGGTCGGATCTGGTTGAGTCGGCTCGGTGGCGGTGGGCTCTGCCCCCGTTTCTGCGGACTCGGTTGGCTCTGCACCTGTCGGTCGCGAGGCGGTTGGCTCTGCCAAACTCGGCTCACTCAGGGTCGGCTGGCCAGCAGGAGGCGCAGAAGTATCCGTTCCTGCGTTGCCGATGACAACGACGGCGGTGATGATCGCCGCGGTGGCGAGCCCTGCTCCGAGGGCACCGCCGAGCCCACCCCATCTCGAGCTTGCTCCATTCGTCCGATCAGACCATGCTCCCAACCAACGCGCCCGGTCGGACGAATCAGAGAAAGGGGGGGAAGCAGATCCAGCCCGCTCCTGAATCCGCTGCAGTGCGTCGGGTTGCGGCTCGGTCAGAGCAGCCTCCTCGCGCAGGGCTCGAGCGAGCAGTTCTGCGGTCCGGTCGTCGTCAGGGGTGTTCATCGGAAGTCCTCAAGGTTTGCGCGAAGTGAGCTGATCCCCCGCGAAGCGTGGCTCTTGACCGCTCCCCGGCTGATGCCGAGTGCGTCGGCGATGTCGGCCTCAGCGAGATCGCTGTAGTAGCGAAGAACGAGCACCTCTCGCTGGCGCTGGGGCAGCCGGTGCAATGCGGCGAGCACCTCCTGGCGGGTCTCTGCGGTCAATGTCTGCTGTTCTGCGCTGGGTGCGTGCCGTCGTACGTCATCGACGTGCTTGGAGAGGTGCTTGTCGGAGACAACGTGATGGCGCTGGGTCGAGCGGGCTCCGTTGACAACCGAGCGCCGCAGATAGGCCAGCGCCTTGTCGGGCTCACGCAGCTGGCGCCACCGGCCGTGCATCGCGACGAAGGCGTCCTGCACGATCTCCTCCGCCTCGCCGCTGTGGCGCACCAACAGTCCCGCAAGTCGCACCAGTGAGGTGTAGTGAGCGGCGTACATCTGGGTTACGGCGTGGTCAGCGCCCCACCGCTCGACAGACACCGTGGCGGCCCCTCTCATGGTGGTGACCCCAGATAGCGTGTACATGCCCCGTAGACGCGCAATGAGGTCATGTGGTTTACATGATCGACCAGTCGGAAGACTGGTTGCCCTTCGACACGAAAAGCATCGCCCGAGAGGAGTCAATCGTGACCGAGCAGCCTTGCCTGTTCTGCCGCATCGTCGACGGGGAGGTCCCCAGCGAGCAAGTGGGCGAGACGGACCAGGCTCTGGCCTTCCGCGACGTGGACCCCAAGGCTCCGACGCACATCCTCGTCATTCCCAAGGTGCATGTGGCGACGCTGCCTGAGCTGGCCGCCTCACATCCAGACGCAGCCGCGGCGATGCTGACGCTGGCTCGACAGGCCGCGGCTGACGACGGTGTTGGGGATGCCTACCGACTCGTGTGCAACAACGGCGCTCAGGTTGGCCAAAGTGTCTTTCATGCTCATCTGCATGTGTTGGGTGGTCGCCCCATGACGTGGCCGCCAGGCTGAGTGCGACAACAAAACGGGAGCCCTGACGGTGCCAACCCGTAGCATGTATGCAAGATGACAGAACAACAGGTCCCACGACACACGATCGTGATTCCCAACAGTGTTCCCGTCGTCGCCGTGCTCGGGGCGCGTGATGAGTTCGTCGACATCATCGAGCGCGAGTTCGACGCCGACATCCATGTTCGCGGCAATGAGGTCAATGTTGCAGGTGACCGCGGCGAGGTAGCTCTTATCGAGCGGCTGATCGACGAACTGGTCGCCATGGTGCGGACAGGCCAGGGCCTGACAGCTGAGACCGTCGAGCGTGTAATCACCATGCTGCGCACCGAGACGCGCGAGCGACCCGCGGACGTGCTCACGCTCAACATCTTGAGCAACCGGGGTCGCACCATCCGACCCAAGACGCTCAACCAAAAGCGCTACGTCGACGCAATCGACAAGCACACGGTCGTCTTCGGCATCGGCCCGGCGGGCACCGGCAAGACCTATCTGGCGATGGCGAAGGCTGTCCAAGCGCTCCAGGGCAAGCAGGTCAACCGCATCATCTTGACCCGGCCCGCTGTCGAGGCCGGAGAGCGGCTCGGCTACCTGCCCGGCACGTTGAGCGAGAAGATCGACCCTTATCTGCGGCCGCTGTACGACGCTCTGCACGACATGCTCGACCCCGAGACGATCCCCAAGCTGTTGACCGCCGGCACCATCGAGGTGGCACCGCTCGCCTACATGCGCGGCCGCACCCTGAACGACGCGTTCATCATCCTCGACGAGGCACAGAACACCTCGCAGGAGCAGATGAAGATGTTCCTGACCCGTCTTGGTTTCGGGTCGAGGATCGTCGTCACCGGGGATGTGACCCAGGTCGATCTCCCCACTGGCACCAAGAGCGGCCTGCGCGTTGTGCAGGGGATCCTCGACGACATCTTGGATGTGACCTTCTGCTACCTGACCGCCCAAGACGTCGTACGCCACCGGTTGGTCGGCAAGATCGTGGCGGCCTATGACAGCTATGAGGCTGCACGGGAGGCTGGTCTGCCTCCGTCGTACGTCGAGGGCAGGTGACCGAGGTGCCAGCGGTCAACCTCGGGGAGCGATGAGCGTCGAGGTCCTCAACGAGTCAGGGGTCCCGCTCGACGTTGCCCAATTCGCCCGATTGGCTCGCTTCACCATGCGCCAGATGCGGGTGCATCCGCAGGCAGAGCTGTGCGTCAAGCTCGTCGACGAGGGAACCATCACCGAGTTCAACTCGCGCTATCTCGGCGAGGTCGGCCCGACGGACGTGTTGTCCTTCCCGATGGACGAGCTGCAGCCCGGGCGCGAGGGGGAGCCGGAGGAGGAGGGCATATTGGGTGACGTGCTGCTGTGCCCTCAGTACGCCGCTGCGCGGATCAAGCCGGGTTCCCACTCCGTCGATGACGAGCTACACCTGCTGACCATTCACGGCATCTTGCACCTCCTCGGCTACGACCATGCAGAGGCTGGCGAGGAGGCGAAGATGTTCGCCCTTCAGGACCGTCTCCTCGCCGAGTGGCAACGCAGCCGGGCCGGTGAAGAAGTCAGGTGACTCCATCGACTGAGGCGAGCAGCCGGCAAAGCGGTGAGTCTGTTCCATGACATCGAACGATGTCATCCTGCTCGTTGTCGCCGGTCTGCTTGTGATCCTGGCTGGGCTCTTCGCCAGTGCTGAGACTGCCTTGTCGTCGATCTCTCGGGCACGCGCCAACGAGCTCGTCCGAGAGGAGCGCAAGGGTTCAACCAGGTTGTCGGCGATTCTCGCCGACCCACCGCGGTTCCTCAACACCGTGATGCTCCTGCGCGTCATGTGTGAGACCACTGCGACGGTTCTCGTCGCTGTCACCGTGGCCCACCTGGTCGGCCCCGCCTTGAGCGACCCGGGCGCGATGGATGGGTCGACCACAGCCTTGGAGGTGCTGATCGCAGCGGCCGCGATGGTCGTCGTCTCCTACATCGCGATCGGGGTCGGTCCGCGCACCATCGGACGCCAGCACTCGGAGCGGGTGGCACTTGCGTCCGCAACTCCGGTGGCCGCCCTCACAGCTGTGCTCGGCCCCATCCCTCAGCTGTTGATCATGATCGGCAACGCTCTGACTCCTGGGCGAGGTTTTCGCGAAGGACCCTTCGCCACAGAGGCTGAGTTGCGCGAGCTGGTCGACATGGCCGAAGCCAGTCGGGTGATCGAATCCGTAGAGAGCCAGATGATCCACTCTGTTTTCGAGTTCGGGGACACGTTGGCGCGCGAAGTCATGGTTCCCCGGACCGACGTGGTCTTCATCGAGCGATACAAGACGCTGCGCCAGATGATGTCCCTTGCCCTGCGCAGCGGGTTCTCCCGCGTACCGGTGGTGGGAGAGAATCTCGACGACATCATCGGCGTCGCGTATCTCAAAGACGTCACGAAACGCGTCTACGACCGGCATGAGGCCGAGAACACCGAACGCATCGAAACGGTGATGCGACCCTCCTTCTTCGTGCCTGACTCCAAGCCGGCCGCCGAGTTGATGCGTGAGATGCAGACCCGTCGCATGCACGTCGCGATTGTGGTTGACGAGTACGGCGGCACGGCAGGCCTTGTCACCATCGAAGACCTGCTCGAAGAAATCGTCGGTGAGATAACAGACGAGTACGACGTGGAGCCCGTGCCCGTCCAGCACCTGGCTGGCGGCGCCGTTCGGGTCAGCTCGCGTCTGGACATCGACGAGCTCGGCGACTTGTTCGGGATCGAAATTGAAGACAAGGACGTCGAGACAGTGGGTGGTCTGATGGCCAAGCACCTCGGCAAGGTGCCGATACCCGGCGCGGAGGTGGTCTGTGAGGGGCTGCGGCTCCAGGCTGAGTCCCTCGCGGGCAGGCGGAACAAGGTCGTCACCATCGTCGTGACTTTGGCGCCTGGGTCTGACGAAACGGCCCCGAGCTAGCGTCCTGCCCGCCCTTCCGAGCCGACGCGGGCCACCACCGCAAGCCTGGTGGTGAGCCTCTTGGTGCTCAACACTTAGGCTTCCGCAATGCCGATCCGCCTAACCGATCCCGAGGATGCCAAGCTCGTCACGCTGGCCAGAGCAGCTCGGGCGCGGGTGGACGGCGCGCAGGGAGCGGCGGTGCGCGACACGGACGGGCGTACCTACAGTGCCGCTGAAGTGTCGCTGCGGTCCATTGAGCTGACTGCCCTGCAAGTCGCGGTCGCGATCGCACACAGCAGTGGAGTAAGCGGCCTGGAGGCTGCTGTTGTGGTCAGCGACGCTGACGAGATGGCTGACGCTGATCGTGCGGTCGTGTTTGACTTCGCAGGCAGCGGTGTGCCGATCTATCGCGTCGACGGTTCCGGGGCCGTTCTCGACTCGGTTTCGACATGACCTCTCGCCCCCGTGCCGCGGGTACCGGATGGTTGCTCGTGGTTTTCGGTGCGGCTCTGTTCGGCACCGTGGGCACAGCTCGGCTGCTGGGGCCGGCAGCACCGGCTGTCTCGGTGAGCGCCGTCCGCCTTGCACTGGCCGCTGCGGTGCTGGTGGTCCTGGCGGGCTTTCACGGCGTTGGCCCGCTGGTGTCCGCCTCCCGGTTGCCTGCAGTCTGGGTCGCGGGAATCGCACAGGCCATCTTCAACGTCACCTTCTTCGCCGCGGTGACTCGATCGGGGGTGGCTCTCGGCACCTTGGTGGCGATCGGTTGCACGCCTGTCCTGACCGGACTCATGACCCGTCGGGTAAGTCGGGAGTGGGTGATGGCGACCGGAGTCGCGCTCGCGGGCCTGGCGGCGTTGTTGGGCGGTGACCTGCGGGGTGGTGCCAGTCTGGGTGGAGTGCTCTTCGCGCTGGGTGCCTCAGCGTCGTACGCCACCTTCATCACATCGAGCTCCGCACTCGCCTCTTCAGATGTCGCGATGGACGCTCGACTTGCGGTGATCTTTGGAATCGCCGCGCTGAGCATGTCGCCGGCCTTGGCCGTCTCTGACCTCACCTGGGTCACCAGTGTCGACGGCGCTGGAATGGCGTTGTACCTCGCCTTGGCGGCCACGGTGGTGGCATACAACCTGTTCAACCGTGGGCTGCGAACTGTCGAGCCTGGCACAGCAGCCACGTTGGCGCTGGTGGAGCCGCTCGTAGCGGCCCTTCTCGGCGTGGTGGTCTTGGGTGAATACCTGTCGCCTCTGAGTTGGCTGGGCGCCGGCGTCGTGCTGGTTGCTCTGCTGCTCATGGTGAGGACGTCTGAGGTGGAACCACAAGACAGACCTCAGGTGCCCAGCAGCCGGGCGGTCGATTGATCCGGGTGTCACATGAAGCCGGACTGGGGCGGCAACTCCTCCGGCGGGGCCGGCGCACATCCCGTAGAAGCCACTACGACCCTCAATGGGACACAATCGTCGGGTGACCGAACCGACAGCGGGCTATCGAAGTGGCTTCGCCAGCCTTGTCGGGCGGCCGAACGCAGGCAAGTCGACACTGACTAACGCCCTCGTCGGCGCGAAGGTTGCCATCACATCGTCTCGGCCGCAGACAACTCGCCATGCCGTCCGGGGAATCGTCACTCGACCGGATGCGCAGCTGGTTCTGGTCGACACCCCCGGCCTGCACAAGCCACGAACCTTGCTCGGCGAGCGGCTCAATGCCGTGGTCAAGGCCACATGGGCGGAGGTGGACGTCGTGGTGGTATGCCTGCCCGCCGATGAGAAGCCCGGGCCGGGCGACACGTTCTTGGTCAACCAGCTCGCGGCGGTCCGTCGTACGCCGAAGATCGCGGCCGCCACCAAGAGCGATCTGGTGTCCCCCGACCGCATGCTGCAGCACCTGTCCTCGATCGCTCAGCTGAGTGCGGCGACGGGGGTGGAGTGGGCTGACATCGTGC
>JACCSH010000189.1 GCA_013813125.1 Nocardioidaceae bacterium
AGTCGGGGCAAATCGGGCGGGCACAACGCTGACAGGAGATGTAGGTCTCTCGCTCCGGGTGGCGGTAGCAGTGTGGCACTGTCTCTGCCGCCGGCACCGGCGGTTCGATGCTGCTCATCTACCGCCCAATCTCGTGTCGTGGGCGTCAGCGATGGTCTATCTCGACGCTCTCGACCACTACCGGATCAACGGGCGCGTCGCCCCGTCCGGTGCGCGTAGTCGAGATCGCATCGACGACATCGCGGCTCTCCTGGTCGGCAACCTCGCCGAAAATGGTGTGTTTCCTGTTCAGGTGCGGCGTCGGAGCGACGGTGATAAAGAACTGTGAGCCGTTGGTGCCCGGTCCGGCGTTGGCCATCGCGAGCAGGTAGGGCTTGTTGAAGCTCAGTTCAGGGTGGAACTCGTCCTTGAACTGGTAGCCCGGCCCGCCGCGACCAGTTCCCTCCGGGCAGCCACCTTGGAGCATGAACCCGTCGATGACCCGATGGAAGACAAGGCCGTCGTAGAACCGGTCCTTCTTGGGCCGACCAGTCTTTGTGTCCTTCCACTCCTGCGTGCCCTCGGCCAGGCCGACGAAGTTGGCGACCGTCTTGGGGGCGTGGTCGGGAAATAGCTGCA
Organism: Nocardioidaceae bacterium; assembly: GCA_013813125.1. Taxonomy (GTDB): domain Bacteria; phylum Actinomycetota; class Actinomycetes; order Propionibacteriales; family Nocardioidaceae; genus JACCZJ01. Next base: position 619 of record JACCSH010000189.1, read on the forward strand.
GCACGATGTCGCCGCGGTTCGTCTTCAGCGTGGCATAGGTGTCGGCCACAAGTTCTCCTCGATCTGTGAGTGCTTCCGCTCGTCGTGGGTATTGCAAGAAGGTTGTTGCGCCGTGGCGGTGGGTACGACGACCTGCCGTGCGGACCCATCCTTACACGCGACCAAAGCCTCTCGGGCGAGCGGGATCAGCACCGTTGCGGCAAGGGTAGGGTGAACACGCAGCCGGTAAGAGTTGCCCGACAATGGACGGCACACACAGTGTCATGGAGGTTCCACCGTGTTCAGGAGAAGTACCCGAATCACTACAACCACCGTCGAGGCTCCGGCCGAGACGTCTTGGCATGCCCGCGACAAGTTCGGGCCTGCTCCGCGCGAGGCGTGGACGTCACTCGCAGCGGCTGTCGGGCCGACCCTCGTCGATGCACGCGAGAAGATCGGTCCTGCCGTCGACGACGCGCTGGACAAGATTGCTCCTGTCGTCGCCGACGCGCGCGAGAGATTGGTCCCTGTGGTGGAAGACGCCCGGGACAGGATCGCACCCGTTATGAGCGACGCTCGGGACAAGGTCGGTCCTCTTGCGGGAAGTGCCCTCATAGCCGGCAAGGCCCGTGGCCGCCAGGCGGCGTACCGGCTCGGGCTCGCCGAAGAACCCCAGCCCGAACCCAAGACTCACAAGATCCGCAACCTCCTGCTTCTTCTCGGCCTCGGAGGTGCTGCGGCCTTTGCCTACAAGAAGATCACGGGCAAGGATGCCGACCCCGCTTGGACCGCGAGCCGCGACAGCGCCTCGGCCTCGCACGCGGACTATGGCTCGAGGTCTCCTGCGCCGGACTTCGCAGAATCGGAGTCCGGCACTGAGACGGTCACCGTAGAGACCACCTCGCATCTTGCGGCAGCGGATGCTCCGCCGCTGAGCACGGACGCACCCGACGACCAGTCCGACACTGCGCCCAGCGCGCCGTTCCCCTCAGAAGAGACGGTCGAGTCGCACGAGCCGACCACGCCGGACGAACCGCTGGAGAAGAAGGACCTGTAGAAGCTCAGCGACGCTGTGACCGGCTGCGGCCGAGTCACGGTGTCAGCGAGGACTCGGTCAGCTGAGGCCGTACTCGCTTGGTAGCCATGCGCTCGGCCCAGAAGCTCAACAGCGGGACCGTTCCCAGCACGAGAATCAACGCGGTGAAACCGAGCGGAAAGCGGGCTCGGCGGGCTAGGTCGGCGGCCGTCACCAAGAACACCATGTACAAGAAGCCGTGCAGGACGCCGAGGTAGGTCGTGATGTAAGCGCCCACCTCCTGCAGCGGCGTTCCCTCGGTGAGCAGATGGTCGAGCGGCACGCCGATACAGACGAGAACGACCAGGAGGACTCCGACGAGATAGGCCATGATCCGGTACCGCAGCAAAGCTCCCCTCACGGCGCAGAGGTTATCCGATCGCGCTCCCTGCCAGAGTCCGCTGGCTGTGATGGTGAGCCGATACGCCACCACATGAAGCCGACGAACCCCGCGAACACCCACCACTGAACGGCGTA
>JACCSH010000209.1 GCA_013813125.1 Nocardioidaceae bacterium
GATGCGACGCCTGCTCACCGGCAGTGAACGCGGTCGCCACACCAGCCGGCCCGGTTGCATATCGGCCCAGGAACAACTGCTCGTCGCCCACGAAGCGGACGTCTCCCCACATCACATCGCGAGCCACCGTCGTCGGCTCACCGACCAGCCGTGGAGTACCTCCCCCTGTCTCTTCGCGCCATTCCCGCAGAACCGCCTGACGAAGCGTCTCACCCGGCTCGATCCCACCACCCGGAGGCTCCCAGAGCTGGGAGCCGGTCAACGGTTGGCGCCAGTGCATGAGCAGGACCCGGTCATTCTCGTCGAGGCAGAGGATGCGGGCCGCCGCCCGGCCGAGAACCAACCGGGGCGAGGGCAGCTCTCGGATGTAATGGACGATCCGCTCACCGTCGTGCGCCTCGGGGGCCTTCTCCCTCCCGGACAGCACAAACCCCTCACGCCGGTAAAGCGCGTGTGCGCCCCGGTTGGTTGTGTGCGTCCACAGTTGGACCCGCGCATAGCCGAGCCGTACGGCGTTCCACATCACCGCTCGCACCGCCATACCGGCTAGTCCCCGGCCCCATCGGTCCGGTGCAGTGGCCACGGACGACACGTGGGCGAGGCCGGGGACCATGTGTTGGCTGCGCCCGTCATCCGCCCGCGTCGGCAGAGCAACCGCTGCTGAGACGAGTTCCGCCTCCTCGAAAATGCCGACACCGAAGACCTCCGGCCGGCTTAATTGCGGTTTGAAAGTCCCCGCCACCGGCGTCACCGTTAACACTCCGGCGCCTCGCCGGGCGTGGACTGCAGACTGCCACAACGACGCGAAGGCGGCGTCGTCATCGGCTGTCAGGACTCTCACGCGCGCGGGCACGCCGGTCACCGTATCGCTCGCAGAAATAGGCGTCGGGGTTTCGGTGTTGTCGAGCTGTGTACCGGCGTTACGGCTTCACTGCAATCGGCGCCGTCGAAGCAATCGAGAAGGAGCTCCCCAGATGTTTTTCAGCCGCCACAAGACAGAGCTGCCCGAGCCGGACAAGGCCTTGCCCGGACGTGCCTCGCGCCCGTTCTCGGTCCCGGAGACGCACGTCGTGCTCGGCACTCCGCTCGAGGGTGACATTCCCCATGGTTTTGAGGTCGCGGTGGTCGGACTGGGCTGTTTTTGGGGAGAGGAGAAGACGTTCTGGGAGCCAGCCGGCGTCTGGTCGACGTCGGTGGGCTACGCCGCGGGAGTCACCCCCCATCCGACGTACGACGAAGTGTGCAGTGGGCGCACCGGGCATGCCGAGGTGGTGCGCATCATCTTTGACCCCTCGAAGCTGTCGTACGACGACCTGCTCAAGACGTTCTGGGAGGCGCACGACCCGACTCAGGGGATGCGCCAAGGAAACGACATCGGGACGCAGTACAGGTCCATTCTCTTGACCACGACTCCCGAGCAGCAGGCCAAGGCGGAGGCGTCGCGAGACGCCTATCAGCAGGCTCTGTCCAAGAACGGCTACGGCGAGATCAAGACGTCCATCGTGCCGCTCGAGGACTACTACTACGCTGAGGGCTTCCACCAGCAGTATCTCGCCAAGAACCCGCACGGTTACTGCCCCCTGCACACCACCGGAGTCACCTACTCATCGGCGTGACGGCGGTCGCCAGAGCACATAGCAGGCAACGGCGGTGGCGGCGGCAGCGTTCAACGAGTCGATACCGGCCGACATCGCGATTCTGGCGCGTATGTCGGCAGAGTGCTGCCAGCGGCTCGTCAGTCCGGAGCCCTCAGAACCCACCACAACCGCTACCTTGTCGCGGGGCGGGACCTCGGCAAGGTCTACCGCGTCGTCGGACAGTGTGAGGGCAACCGTGGTGAAGCCGGCTACCGACAGTGCCGGCAGCGCGCCGTACCAGTCGTCCAACCGAGTCCACGGCAGCGAGAACACCGCCCCCATCGAGACCTTGATCGACCTGCGGTAGAAGGGATCTGCGCACCGAGGCGACAACAGAACCGCGTCGGCCCCGAGCGCCGCCGCGCTGCGAAAGGCGGCGCCAACGTTTGTATGGTCGACGATGTCCTCGAGCACGAGCACTCTTTGCGCTGACGCCAAGACCAGCTCGGGGAGCGGCAGCTGGCGCCTGTCCAGGGACGCCAGGGCGCCTCGGTGCACGTGAAAGCCGGTGACCTGTTCGGCCACCTCCTCGCTCACTACGTAACAAGGAGCGTCGGAAGCGGATGCAAGCTCATCCTCGAGCCCGGCCAACCAGTTCGGCGTCAGAAGGAATGAGCGGACCTCAAAACCTGCCTGGACGGCTCTGCGCACCACCTTCTCACCTTCGGCGATGAACAACCCCTCGGCGGACTCAAGGCTGCGGCGCAGTTGGACGTCGCGCAGGCGCACGTAGTCCGACAACCGAGCGTCTGTCGGGTCGTCCACTTCGATGAGGCGAGCCACCGAGCCATTATCGCGGCGAGGCCGCAGAGGCACTGTTCCCGCGCGGCTGCTTGCCAGATTGCCGCAGATGGAGCAAGGTTGTGACCGAATACACCCAATACCGGGAGGTCAGCGATGAGCACCGCAGCTTCTGAAGTAGATGAGGACCAGCACGGTGAGCCGTCACTCAAGCGGGTAATGGGGCCAAAGCTCCTTCTGCTGTTCATCGTTGGCGACATCCTCGGCACCGGCGTCTACGCATTGACCGGAGATGTGGCCGGTGAGGTCGGTGGTGCAGCGTGGGCCCCGTTCCTGGTCGCGTTCATCGTCGCCACCATGACGGCGTTCTCGTACCTGGAACTGGTCACCAAGTACCCTCAGGCTGCCGGCGCCGCGCTCTACACCCACAAGGCGTTCGGGATCCACTTCGTGACCTTCATCGTGGCGTTCACGGTCATGAGCTCCGGCATCACCTCTGCGTCGACGGCGTCGAAAGCCTTCGCCG
>JACCSH010000224.1 GCA_013813125.1 Nocardioidaceae bacterium
GCCACGGACTTGGGTGTGCGCAAGGCGATGACTTCGCTGGGCTACTCCGGTGGCGACAGGGATCGTGCCGCCCGTGCAGAGTTCTGGCGGCCTTGGCGGTCCTATGCCCTGATGCATGTCTGGAGATCTTTGAGCAAGGAGACGCAATGACGATCACGACTTTGACATTTGACTCACCCGTCGGGCGGATGGAACTGGTTGCCGAAGGAGGAGCACTGACTCGGGCGCACTTTCTCGTAGAGACGGCCGAAGGCGGCAGTCAGGCAGTTGACAACGCATCGGGCGTGGCTGCCCCGACCGGCTGGGCTGGCGATGCTGTCGCGACCGGATCGAGAGCGGCTGGGGCCGGTGCGCACCGTAGCGCTGCGGCAGGAGGCATCTGCCCAGACGGCTCCTCGCATGGGGTTCTTCAAGAGGCTCAGCGTCAGTTCGAGGCCTACTTCGCGGGGAAGTTGCGGGAGTTCACCGTGCCGCTGGCGGCGCGCGGAACGCCGTTTCAGCGCCGAGTCTGGGAGGAGCTGACCTCCATTCCGTTTGGCACCACAGCGTCATACGGCCAGATCGCCGCCCGCCTAGGCATGCCGCCAGGCGCGTCTCGGGCAGTTGGGACTGCGAACGGCGCGAATCCAGTCGCCATCATCGTTCCCTGCCATCGCGTTATCGGGGCAAACGGCAAGCTCGTCGGATACGCCGGAGGACTGGATCGCAAGCGGCGATTGCTGAATCTGGAACTGACCTCCTCGGGCCAAGCCGCGCTCTTTGCTTGACTTCGCGTCGTCTTTCCGGTCGCGAGACCCGAAGGGGTCAGCGCTGTTACTCGGCGGCGGCGCGGCGTAGGGACTCAGTCAACCGTTCGGCAGCGGCAAGCACCGCCGGAGCATGCAGTCGACCGGGTTGGCGGCTCATCCGCTCCAGCGGCCCCGAAACAGATACCGCGGCGATGACCTTGCCTGAAGGTGAGCGAACTGCGGCCGACACGGATGCGACTCCCGCTTCTCGTTCGGCGACGCTTTGAGCCCAGCCTCGCCGCCGGATGCTCGCCAGCGCAGCAGCGTTGAAGGCTGCGCCGTGAAGACCGCGGTGCAACCGATCGGGCTCCTCCCACGCCAACAGGATCTGCGCAGCCGAGCCAGCCAGCATGCTGAGTTGGCTGCCGATTGGAATCGAGTCACGCAAGCCAGTCGGCCGCTCGGCAGCCGACACGCAGACGCGGAAGTCGCCCTGACGTCGGAACAGCTGAGCAGACTCACCCGTGATGTCGCGGAGGCGCGCCAGAATCGGCCCGGCAGCGGCGAGGAGGCGGTCTTCGCCGGCCGCCGAGGAGAGTTCCCCAAGACGTGGGCCGAGGGCGAATCGACCCTGCATGTCGCGGGCTACGAGCCGGTGGTGTTCGAGAGCGACCGCAAGACGATGAGCCGTGGGGCGCGCGAGTCCAGTGGCTGACACCAGTCCGGCTAATGACGCCGGACCGGCTTCAAGGGCCGAGAGTACGAGTGCCGCCTTGTCCAGAACGCCCACTCCGCTAGTGTTGTCCATCTCCCGATACTCTCGTCTCAGATGTTGATATGCAAGTCAGGACAGTGAATGCATAGCTCGACCCCGCGGATTTTGGCAGAGAAGGTGTGGGACGAGCACGTCGTCAGCCGCGCCGAGGGGAAGCCCGATCTGCTCTACATCGACCTTCATCTCGTCCATGAGGTGACCAGCCCGCAGGCGTTCGAGGGTTTGCGACTCAGCGGGAGGACCGTTCGCCGTCCGGACCTGACCCTCGCCACCGAGGACCACAACGTGCCGACGACTGACGTCGACCAGCCGATTGCCGACCCGGTCTCGCTGGCTCAGATCAACGCCCTCCGCGCCAACTGCGCTGAGTTCGGGGTGCGCCTTCATCCGCTGGGCGATGTCGAGCAAGGCATCGTGCACGTCGTAGGACCCCAGCTGGGGCTGACGCAGCCCGGGATGACGATCGTCTGCGGCGACTCCCACACCTCCACGCACGGCGCCTTCGGTGCCCTCGCCTTCGGCATCGGAACCAGCGAGGTAGAGCATGTGCTGGCCACGCAGACGTTGCCCCAGGTAAAACCCAAGAACGTGGCTGTCACGATCACCGGCCAGCTCCCGACAGGTGTTACCGCGAAGGATCTCGTACTCACGCTCATCGCGCAGGAGACCACCAGTGGGGGTCAGGGCTACATCGTCGAATACAGGGGGCAGGCAATTGAGTCCCTCTCGATGGAAGCTCGTATGACGATCTGCAACATGAGCATCGAGTGGGGCGCCAAGGCTGGCCTCATCGCTCCTGACGACACGACGTTCCGCTACCTGCGAGGCCGTCCCCACGCACCGGCCGGCGTCGACTGGGACAGAGCGGTGGAGTATTGGCGCACATTGGTCACCGATGACGAAGCCACCTTCGACAAAGAGGTCGTCATCGACGCCACCACCGTTACCCCTCTTGTCACGTGGGGCACCAACCCCGGGCAAGGGATGGCCCTGGGTGGCAACGTTCCCTCACCTGACGACTTCCGCACAGAGGCGGAGCAAGCCGCGGCGAAACGAGCTCTGCACTACATGGGGCTGACCGCCGGCACACCGATGCGCGAGATCACGGTGGATGCCGTGTTCGTGGGCTCTTGCACCAACGGCCGGATCGAGGACCTGCGTGCCGCCGCCGACATACTAAGGGGACGCAAGATAGCCGACTCTGTGCGCATGCTCGTAGTGCCCGGCTCAGTCCGCGTCCGCCTCCAAGCTGAAGACGAGGGTCTTGACATCGTTTTCAAGGACGCAGGGGCGGAGTGGCGAGGGGCTGGATGCTCGATGTGCCTCGGCATGAACCCCGACCAGCTCGCACCAGGGGAACGATGCGCCTCTACGTCCAACCGCAACTTCGAGGGTCGCCAAGGTGAGGGCGGGCGCACCCACCTCGTGTCCCCGTTGGTGGCCGCCGCCACGGCAGTAACCGGGCATCTCACGGCCCCCAGCGACCTTCCTGCTTGGGTATGACGAGGACAACGCCGATGGACAGGTTCCGCTCCCACACAGGCACGGCTCTTCCTCTGCGCCGAGGCAACGTCGACACCGACCAGATAATCCCAGCGGAGTACCTGAAGCGCATCACCCGGTCCGGTTTCGCAGACGGACTGTTCGCCGCCTGGAAATTCGACCAGGACTTTGTCTTGAACTCGCCGGAGTACGGCGGCGCGAGCGTTCTCGTCGCCGGCCCCGACTTCGGCGTAGGGTCGTCTCGCGAACACGCCGTCTGGGCCTTGCAGGACTACGGCTTCAAGGCTGTGCTCAGTCCCTGCTTTGGGGACATCTTTTCTGCAAACGCCGGCAAGTCGGGCCTGTTGGCCGCGGTGGTCGACCTGCCGGCAATTGAACGACTGTGGTCGATCACAGAGGCCGATCCCGCGACGGAGGTGACCGTCGACCTGGTCGACTTGGTAGTACGAGCAGGGTCTTGGTCGGCAACTATGCACGTCGACGACTACACACGGTGGCGCATGCTCGAGGGGCTCGACGACATCGAAATCACGCTCGGCCAGGAAGCCGACATCACCAGATTCGAGTCGAGTCGACCCTCGTTCAAGCCGGCCACTCAGCTCCCGCCGCAGCATTCACCGCAGCATCGGGGGCGAGCCATTACCTCATCCGAGACCCGGTCACCGAAGGCGGTGCACAGCTAGGCTGTGGCTATGGGCGGTTGGCTGAGCAAGCGTCGGTTCCGCCAGGGTTCCACGCGGTAGCGGCGCCACGCCCATCCACTGGAGTGGGTTGAGGAGCAGGTTTGCGGAGACAGAAACGCGGGTGGGCCTTGGCCATCTTCGCGACGGTGCTGCGACGACCGCTGCTGATATTGACAAAGCAGGACTGGAGCGGAGCGGAGAACCTGCCACGCGAGGGCGGGTGTGTAGTAGTCGTCAACCATGTCTCACAGTTCGATCCTTTTTCTTGCGCGCATTTCATTTACGACAACGGCCGGCTGCCGCGCTTTCTGGGCAAGGCTGCAGTCTTCAAACTGCCAGTCCTCGGCCGGATACTTGCCGCTGCCGGCCAGATTCCCGTGTACCGCGAGACCGAGCACGCTGCCGAGGCCTTCAGCGCAGCAGTGGCGGCTGTGCAGCGGGGGGAGTGCGTCGTCATCTACCCAGAAGGGACCATTTCCCGCGATCGTGACCTGTGGCCGATGGTGGGCAAGACGGGCGCGGCGCGCGTGGCCTTCTCGACCGGCTGTCCGGTGATTCCTTGTGCCCAGTGGGGGCCGCAAGAGATCCTGGCACCTTATGCCCGCAGGCCGCATCTGTTTCCCCGCAAGGTGATGCGCATCCGCGCCGGCGAACCCGTGGACCTCGATGACCTACGGGTGGAACCCATCGGCATCACCCAACTGGTTCTCGGCACCGCACGCATTATGGCGGCCATGACCTCTCAGCTGGAGCAGATCAGAGGTGAGGCAGCCCCAGAGCAGAGGTTCGACCCAGTCGCGGCGGGCCTCGCCGACACAGGCAACCCCTACCGGACTGAAGCGCCGCACGGCAACCGACAGCGAGCGGTCTCCGATGGGCTCGTCGCCCCGGTTGAGCCGATCGACACACCTCAGCCGGATCGCACGGACCATGCCGACGTAGCGAGTTCCGAAGACCTCAAGGAGCAGCCGTCGTGAGCAAGGTCGCCGTCTTTGGTGCTGGTTCGTGGGGTACGGCGTTCTCGCTGGTACTTGCTGATGCCGGCAACTCGGTCACGTTGTGGGCCCGGCGCGCTGAGCTGAGCGAGAGCATCAACGAGCGACACGAGAACGTCGACTACCTGCCGGGCGTGTCGTTGCCCGACGAGATCCGCGCAACGCACGACCCAGACGAGGCCCTCGACGGGGCGGACCTGGTCGTGCTCGCTATGCCGTCTCAGTCGCTGCGGTCCAACTTGGAGCACTGGGCGTCCGACATACCAGAAGACGCCGTGCTGTTGAGCTTGATGAAGGGCGTCGAGGTCGGCAGCGCCAAGCGGATGAGCGAGGTCATCGAAGAAGTCACCGGCATAGGGGCCGACCGCGTAGCAGTGCTTTCTGGTCCGAACTTGTCGCATGAGATCGCGGCTCGCCAACCGGCCGCGTCGGTGATCGCCTGCGTCGACGAATCCGTGGCAGCAGCACTCCAGGCCCGGTGCCACAGCGA
>JACCSH010000228.1 GCA_013813125.1 Nocardioidaceae bacterium
CGGGTGCGCGCGCGCAGTCTTGTGGAGTCGGCCTGATCAAGGTCGAGGTGCCGGCCGACCCGCAAGACCCGGTAGCGCTGACGGCAACGCCTCGCGACGCCCCCAGCCGACTGACCACAACGCAAGCCGAACGTGCGGCCACCTTGGTGGGACTCGATCGCGGCGACGTCGCTGGCGCTGCCTTCACAGCAGGGTGTGGGCTCACCTGGCTCTATCTGCGGGTCACCCCGACGGCGGTTTCTCGTGCGCGGGCGGCCTCCGGGCTGGTGGTGGAGCTCGGAATCGACTCTGCCTCTTTGCTGGATCCGCTCGAGGGGGTGTGTGTGTACGCCGACCTGAGCGCCGATGGACCTGCACCCTCGCAGTTGGGCGGTGAGTCCACGCAGGTGAGCGTCAACGCCCGGGTGTTCGTGCCAGGCCCCGGTGTCCCCGAAGACCCAGCGACGGGATCCGCCGCAGCCGGACTGGGTCTCGTTCTGGTGGCTTCGGGGTCGGCTGCTCCTGCCGCTTCGACGTCGTACCAGATCACCCAGGGAGTGGACATGGGGCGCCCCTCCCTGCTTTCCGGCACGGTCGAAGCAGTGGACGGTACGGCGGTTCGGTGTCGCGTCGCGGGACAGGTCGTAGCGGTCGCCAGCGGAACCATCGCGATCCCACCCTCCCAGCCGTAGCTCGGCGGAGATCATGTCGTGACCGATCTCCGGACGGCAGTTGCGCCGCCTTTGACGACCCTTGCGCTGATGACGGTCGGCGTCCTCGCGGTATCTCTGTCGGGACCGCTGATGGCGGCCGCGACGGCCGTGCCTGCTTTGGCCATGGCCTTCTGGCGCAGCGGGCTCGGAGCGATGGTGCTCATCGCCCCGGCGATTGCTCGCAAGGATGAGCTGAGGCGACTTTCCCGTTCCCAGGTCAAGCACAGCTGCCTGGCCGGCCTTCTGCTCGCCGCGCACTTTTCCACGTGGGTCACCTCGCTGACCTACACCTCCGTTGCCTCGGCCACGGCGTTGGTGTGCCTGCAGGTGGGTTGGGTCGTGCTGCTGGGCCGCCTGCTTGGGGTGCGGTCAAGCCGTCAGGTCTGGGCAGGTCTTGCTGTGGCACTTGCCGGTGTGCTCGTGGTATCCGGAGTCGACTTCACCATCTCCACCCGGGCGTTGGCAGGGGACGGGTTGGCTCTGATCGGAGGCGTGTTCGCAGCCGGCTACACGATCGCGGGAGGCAAGGCACGCCAGCAGATGAGCACAACTGCGTACACCTCGATCTGCTACAGCACCAGTGCGCTGCTGCTGTTGGGTGCTGCCGCCATCGGCGGAGTGCAGCTGTGGGGCTACGACAAGGAGAGCTGGCTGCTGGTCATAGCGGTGACCGTCGTGGCTCAGCTGCTCGGGCACTCGATCTTCAACCACCTGCTGGCGACCGTCAGCCCCACTGTGGTGTCACTGACGCTTCTGCTCGAGGTACCGGGCGCCGCGCTGCTGGCAGGGGTACTCCTCCACCAGGCTCCACCACTGGCGGCGTACGGCGGCCTGGCCTTGATCTGTCTCGGCCTCGCCCTCGTCGTACGGGCCCCATCACCTGTCGACCCTCTTCCCCGAGAAGCCCCGTTCGACTAGGCCGCTGGCACGAGTTGAGGCGCCGTCGGCGAGGGGCTCGCGCACGCGTCGACCAGCCCGGGTAGTCTCGCTCGGCACAGGTGACGTCGTGGGCCACGGGCGCACGAGCGACTGCTGGAACGAGGCACCACCCCGCGAGATCCGATCCGGTCTCGTGGTCCACAACCAACGAGGATCCCGTCGTACATCGGGGTCCTCATGTGAAGATGAGGTGAACATGACCGAGGAAGTCACGGGCGGACAGCCCCAGGGTCGTCGAGGCAAGGCAGGCCGAGGTGCTGGCGGCGGAAAGGCCGGCGCCGCCGGCGGCAAGGGACGCAACCAGGCTGGCGGCGGCGGGGGTGCCGGCGGCGGGCAGCTTCGCGCGCAGGTGAAGGAGCTGAACCGTCGAGTCGAACAACTCGAAACGCAGGTGCAGGACCTCAAGAAGTCGGGACCCACGTCCTAGCCGGCAGCTGGCACCGCTGGAACGGTGCCAGCGACCAGGCGTGACAAGATCGACCTCATGACACCGCCACTGCCATTGCCAGAGCTACCGACCGGCCTGCCGATCGGCACCTATCCGACATACGCGAAGGCTCAAGAGGCGGTTGACTACCTGTCCGACCATGAGTTCGCCGTCGAGAACGTGGCAATCGTCGGCACCGATCTGCGTCTGGTCGAACAGGTGACCGGCCGGTTGACCCGCGGCAGGGTCGTCGGTGCCGCAGCTGTGACGGGAGCGCTGTGGGGTCTGTTCATCGGAACAGTCGTGATGCTGTTCAGTAGCTCCCCGGCCACGTTGCTCTTGCCCCTGATGACCGCGCTTGTCGGTGCTGCGTTCGGTGCCGCATCGGGTTGGGTGGCCTACGCCGCAACCGGAGGCAAACGCGACTTCACCTCCAACACCGGCGTGGTCGCCCGATCGTACGAGGTGCTGTGCAAGGCGGCGGTGGCCGAGGATGCTCGCAACCTGCTGGGCCACCTGGCGTTGCGCGACGGCTAGTTGACGGCCTCGATGCCTAGTCCAGATCGTGACCTCGACGTCTCGTCGCGAGAGAGGTGCTGACGTGTCTGCGGGCGCAGCCGATGAGGTTGCCAGTGAGGTGTGGCTGATCCGCCACGGTGAGACCGAGTGGAGCTTGTCAGGCCAGCACACCGGCGTCACCGACTTGCCGTTGACGCTGGCCGGCGAGGAGCGGGCACGCGCCTTGGCGCCGTCGCTCGCACGCATGGCTTTCGACCGCGTGCTCTCGAGCCCGTTGCAGCGGGCCTGTCGCACCGCCGACCTGGCTGGGCTACGGGATGTCGAGATATGCGACGACCTGGTCGAATGGCGCTACGGAGACTATGAGGGTGTCACCACTGCGGATATCCGCAAGACGCAGCCGGACTGGTCCGTCTGGACAGCCGGTGCGCCTAACGGGGAGTCGCCCGCTGAGATCTCGGCTCGCGTCGACCGAGTTATCGAGCGCTGCCAAAGTTCGAAGGGACGAACGCTGCTGGTGGCACACGGCCACGTGCTGCGCTCCCTGGCCGCCCGGTGGATCGAACAGCCCGTCACCCTTGGCGCACACCTCCCACTCGGCACCGCAAAACTATGTGTCCTTGGTTTCGACCGCGGCATCCCCACCGTGGAGCGGTGGAACGCCGAGCCGTCACCGCCGCCCTGAGGCCCAGATCCCCCATTCGGCTAGAGTCTCGGTCAACCCGGGCGACGTGGGGAGGTCTGCTAGCTCGGCTTTCGTCACCCAGCGCGCGTCGAGAGCATCATCACCGGCGACAAGGGGCGCTGCCGGGTCGAGCGGAGTAGCGTAGAAGTCCGTGACCGCATACCGGACGGCTGAGAGGTTGTCGCTGCTGGCGCCGACGTCGAGCTCGATGCGCCCGACGACCTCGCCGACCTCCACTTCCAGGCCGGTCTCCTCGCGTACCTCACGGCGGATGGCGTCGGCAAGGGACTCGTCGGGCTCGACTCGCCCTCCTGGTACCGACCACATCCCGGCAGCAGGGGCGGTGCTGCGCCGGACCACTACAATCCGGCCGTCACCGCTGCGGATCACGGCACCGACGCAGGGTATGTACTGCACCCCCGCACGCTACAGCGAGACGGGCGCTTGACCCGAGCAACGATCAGCACCACGGTTGTGCCATGCACGTGCCGTTGACCCTGGTCGATCCCCGGAACGCAATGCTGTCCGTGGGACGGATCGGCGCACCGCTGTGGGTGCCGTGGCCGATCCCCGACGGCTGGTCCTTTGCGGGACTTGCTCACACCGAGACCGCCAGGCGACCAGCAACCGTCACGAGCTGGAGCGCTCGCGACCCTTTCGGTGACCCGACGGAGATCCTGTTCGTATCCGAAGAAGCCGGAACCGGGCTGGGAGCTCAGCTGGCAGGGTTCCCGCTGAACTATCCCACCGGTGAGGTGGGAATCGGACCGCCACACGCGAAGTTCGATGTCGCGGGTCATGTGGTGTCACTTTGGGCGGTCGAAGCAAAGGAGTCTCCCTCATTGGCCGAGGAGGACGACGCTGTCTCCGTTGTCCTCAAGGACAGGGCCGTGTACGCCGGTGAGGCGGCCGGCCGGTGGCTCTGGGTGATCGTTCACCCAGCGGAGGCCGGCGTGATCGTCATCCAGCCGCTGAGTCTCTTCGATGCTCATACGCTCGGAGCCGAGCTGACTCTGCTTCCTGTGTGTGAACTGTCGCCACGTTTGGTGATCGCGGCGTCGGAGGGTCATAGGGCTGGAGGGCCATAGGCTGTCGGCCGTGCGGATCGACCTCCATACCCACTCGACGGCTTCCGACGGCCACCAGAGCCCTACCGACCTCGTATCGCTAGCTGCCCACGCCGGGCTCGACGTGTTCGCAT
>JACCSH010000255.1 GCA_013813125.1 Nocardioidaceae bacterium
AGACGACGGCGAGGACACCCGAGCGCAGTACTGCGCCGAACTCAACGAGCTGACCGACGGCGGTGACTTGATGGGGATGGTTGAGGGGGCGAATGAGTCGACATTGCTCCAGCTGGAAACGGTGGCCAACCTGGCTCCTGGTGCTGTTGAGGCAGACTGGCAGCGACTGCGCGATCTCGCGGAGTCCGCGGATCTGACAGCATCGAGCGGGCTTGCCGCCTACGCTGCACTGCAGTCGATCATCCGCGACGCCGAGGACAACTGCGGCATGGACATTCCGTTAGTCTCCTTCTAGAGCAGTGAACCCGAGGGAAAGATCATGAGCTACGGCGACCAGCCACCACCCGGGCAGGGCGAAAGCGGCGGGCAGCCGCCTCCTGGCTACGGCGGCTACCCACCGCCAGGCTCCGGCGCGTACCCTCCCGGCCCCACTGAGGGGCAAGGCGGCCAGCCGCCCGGACAGGGCTTTCCGCCGCCCGGACAGAGCTATCCCCCGCCCAATACCGGCTACCCCGCGCCCAACACGGGCTACCCCGCGCCGAACCAAGGCGGCGGATACCCCGGAGGCCAAGATCCCCCAGGTGGCTACCAAGGCGCGACGACGTACGGCGAGCCCTCGCCCGGCCGTTCGAAGCTGCCGCTCATCATCGGGCTCGTCGTCGCCGCACTGCTCATCGGTGTAGCAGTCGTTGTTTTCGCATTGCGCGGCGATGAGGACGCAGACAACACCGCGACCGAGCCGGAGACCACCGTGGAGTCGTCGGAGCCCACCACGGAGTCGACCACGGAGCCGACCGAGGCCACGGAGGACCCGACAACGGAGCCGACCGAAGACGCAACCACAGAGCCGACCGAGGACCCGACCGAGGACCCGACCGAGGACCCGACAACGGAGCCCGCGGAGGGTGACGACGCGGCCTACTGTGCTCAGATGGGCGAGTTGCAGACACGCTTCACCGAGTTCAACACCGGCACCGTCACCAATGAGCAGCTGGCCTCCATGGTGTCTGGGCTGGAGGATCTCCAGGCCGTCGCGCCAGACGAAGTGTCCGGCGACATCGGCAGCTTGCTGAGTGGTTTCGACGCCCTGCAAGCCGTGCTGGACGATCTGGGCATCACCTTCGAGGACATGCAGAACCCGGTGGTGCTTCAAGAGGAGGCGGCCAGCTGGACTCCGCAGCAGCTCAAGAGCCTTCAGAAGCTGAACACCGAACTCAACGGGACCGATTTCCAGGCCGCCGGAGATGCGCTCGACCAAGACTATACCGCCCGGTGCTGAGCCACTAAGGTGACGTGAGGGCTAGCTCGCCCAGCCGACATTCGACGAAGACTCCGAGGACGATGCCGTGGCCGTGCCAGAGTTGACGACCGAGCAGCGCCGAGCTGCCCTGCAGAAGGCAGCGGCGGTACGCCGGGAGAGAGCCGAGGTCAAGAACCGGCTCAAGAACTCTGGTGCGTCCCTGCCGGACATCGTGCGTGATGGTCAGTCAAACGAGGCCATCGGCAAGATGAGGGTGATCGATCTCCTGCAGGCAATGCCGGGGGTGGGCAAGGTTCGTGCCGAGAATCTGATGGAACGCATCGGCATCTCCTCGTCTCGACGGGTGAGAGGTCTTGGGAGCAACCAGATCGCCGCTCTCGAGCGCGAGTTTGAACAGCGAAGCTAACCCTCGTCGCCTCACTGTGCTCGCCGGACCCACCGCCGTCGGCAAGGGTGCGGTAGCGGCCGAGATCCGCGCCCATCACAACGACGTGTGGATCTCGGTGTCGGTGACCACGCGTCCCCCTCGACGGGGGGAGGTCGAGGGGGTGCACTACTGGTTCGTGGATGACGAAACCTTCGACAAGCTGGTTGCCGACGGTGAAATGCTCGAATGGGCGGTTGTCCATCAGCGTGCTCGCTACGGCACCCGCCGCCGGCCTGTCGAAGCGGCATTGCGTCTGCAAAAGCTCGCCTTGCTGGAGATCGATCTGCAGGGAGCGCGCCAGGTTCGTCAGACGATGCCTGATGCATTCTTTGTCTTCTTGAAGCCCCCGTCGTGGGAGGAGCTCACTCGCCGGCTGGTCGGCAGGCGCACGGAAACCGACGAGGAGCAGGCGCGTCGATTGGAAACCGCAGTCCACGAGTTGGCCGCTGAAAGCGAGTTCGATGCGGTGATCGTGAACCATGAAGTTTCTGCTGCAGCCGAACAATTGGTAACGTTGATGCGGAACGACTCCCAGGCGACTCGAATCGCCCGACCGATTTCCTAATGTGAAGAAGGCCTTCTTTCCGTGTCAGGCACCCTGCCCGTAGCCGAGGGGATCACCAACCCTCCGATCGACTCGCTGCTCGAGAAGACAGACTCCAAGTACAAGCTGGTCCTCTATTCAGCCAAGCGAGCCCGCCAGATCAACGCCTACTATTCCCAGCTCGGCGAAGGTTTGCTCGAGTATGTCGGTCCGCTCGTCGACACACATATCCAAGAAAAGCCGCTCTCCATCGCGCTGCGCGAGATCGACGCAGATCTGTTGACCTGCGAGGACATCGAGCCCGAGTCCACTCTCGACTCCGACCCCGCCTCCGACTGACCGGTCCAGACTGAGCACCTTTGCCCCAGGAAGACCCGCACGGACGACTGAAGCCCCTCCCCGACCGGCCACGGGTGGTGCTCGGCGTGACCGGCGGCATCGCGGCGTACAAGGCCTGCGAGCTCCTGCGTCTGTTCACCGAGTCGGGGCACGACGTCACGGTCCTGCCGACTGCGGCCGCGCTGAAGTTCGTGGGCACCGCCACGTGGGAGGCGCTGTCCGGCAAGCCAGTCAGCAGCGACGTCTTCTCCAATGTCCCGGAGGTGCAGCATGTGCGGCTGGGCCGCGAAGCCGACCTTGTCGTCGTTGCACCGGCCACCGCGGATCTGCTCGCAAAGGCAGCGTGCGGCCTCGCCGACGACCTCCTGACGAACACGCTGCTCACGGCCACCTGCCCGGTTGTCCTGGTTCCCGCGATGCACACCGAGATGTGGCGGCACGCCGCGACGCAAACCAACGTCCAGACACTCAGATCGCGCGGCGCATTGGTGATGGAGCCGGCGTACGGTCGCCTCACCGGTAGCGACACCGGCTCTGGACGGTTGCCCGAGCCCGCTCAGATCTTTGAGCTCGCCGGTCATGTGCTGCGGTCGGCAACTGTGCCCATGTCACCCGGCTGTGAGGGTGACTACTGCGTGGCAGCAGCGGGGTGGCAAGGGCCGGTGAGACACGACCTGTCGGGCCGGCGGGTGGTCATCTCCGCCGGCGGCACGCGCGAGCCGCTCGACCCCGTGCGCTTTTTGGGCAATCGCTCTTCCGGCAAGCAGGGTTTCGCGCTGGCGGCCGCTGCGGCGGTCAGAGACGCTGAGGTCTACCTGGTCGCGGCGAACGTGTCGCTGCCCACACCGTACGGCGTGGCAGATCGGATCGACGTGACGACCACGGAAGAGCTGCGCGAAGCGGTCATGGCCAACGCCAACGCTGCGCATGCTGTGGTGATGGCCGCCGCGCCGGCCGACTTCCGGCCAGCCAGCGTGATGGACGTGAAGATCAAGAAGCGCTC
>JACCSH010000265.1 GCA_013813125.1 Nocardioidaceae bacterium
CGGCGGAAGTCTGGCACCAGCTCGAAGGCCAGCTGCTCGAGAAACAGGCCCACGTCGGTGACGATGCCACGGGCTTGCGAGGATCCACGGTCGGCGAGCTTCGTGACCGTGGCGGGATTGATGTCGACGCAGACCAGCGGAATGGAGGCGGGCAGAATGTTGCCAGTCGCCACGGAGTGCAGCATGGTCGCAACCATCAGACAGAACCCGACGCCGTCGAGCTGGGCCCGCATAGCCCGCTGCCCCTCGAGGACATCGGTGTAGACATCGGGCAGGGGTCCGTCGTCTCGCACTGAGCCGACCAGGACGAACTCTCGGCCCTGCGTGACCAGGGCGTGCATGATGCCTCCGGTCAAGACGTCTTGTTCCACGGCGTCAGCGATGGATCCCGCCTTGCGGATCGTGTTGAGAGCGCGGATATGGTGCTCGTGCCCGTGCTCAACTCCCCGACCGAGGGCCAGATCGACACCCAGTGAGGTGCCGTAGAGGGCTGACTCGATGTCGTGGGTGGCCAGGGCGTTGCCGGCGAACAGCACGTCGACGAAGCCGGCGTTCACCATGGCAACCATGGCGGGCGCAGCACCGGTGTGTACGACACCCGGGCCCCCGACCCAGAGCACCTTCTTGCCGGCGGCCTTGACCTCCCTGATCCCATCGGCCACCTGACGGACCAGGAGTGTCTGGGGTTTCTCGCTGGACACGTCGGACTCCATGAAGCCGAACGTGTCAGCCTCGGCTTCGCCTGGAGCGAGCAGCGGCGTGACCCGGATGCCCGCCGCTCCGCAGGCGACCTCCATGCCGGCCACCACGTCAGACATCGGCAGGGTATAGACGACTGTCTCGTGGCCGCTGCGGTCGACGATGAGCCCGCAGTCCATCTCGGGATTGCCCACTGCGTGCCACTTCCCGTCGAGACGCACCTGTGTCTCGAGGTTGGTGGTCGAGTAGAAGCCGTCGGGAAACACCCCGTCGGTCTCAGCGACGGCGGTGGTGACCTCGCCTGGGTCGACCAAGTTGACCCCGCGGGACTGCAGCCGCATGAGCAGGCGTTGCAGCGAGTCGTCGTCGGCGGCACACACGAGCACTCGAGCGTAGGAGGCGTCACTCGCATCGTGGCCGAGGTCGAACCTCTCGATGACATGGTCCCCGCCGTACTCCAAGATGTCATTGAGGACTTGAGACAAGATGCCGTTGTCCATCAGGTGCCCGGAGATCTCGACCGTCTCGGTCGCCTGTCTTGTCATGCGCAAAAGGCTAGACCACGGCTCCGTTGCCCGAGGTCCAGTCGCCGTCGCCCCGGTCGTCCATGGTGGCAACCAGCGTTATGAAGCCGACCATGAACCCCCCGACAGCGGCCAGCGTGACCCAAACCGGCAGCAGAACACCCAGCAGCGCTGACAGCAACAAGAGGGCGGGTCCGCCGACCAGAGCGATCCAGGCCAGCATCTTGTAGGGGGCGAGCGCAGGAAGTGGCGGCGGAGGATCAGGGACGAACGACTCTTCGTCGTCGGTGCCGCCGCGTGACGCGTCCGAATTCTCGTCATCGCGTCTTCGCCGCGCCGCGTGCTGGGGAGCGTCAGCCGAGTTCAGAGACCCCCCCACGTCGGAGTCGGCAGGCTGTACCGGTCGTCCGAGATCGGTCCAACCATGACCTCTTCTCCGGTCGGTGTACGGGAAACCCCCGGACCACGGCGCGGGGTCATCGCCAACGGTTGCTGACCCGGGTGGTTCGCCGATCGGGTCGAGGTCCTCTTGGGTCGGCCATGGGGCGACCGGGGAGTCGGATGGTTGGTCGTAGCCTGCCACCAGCTTGGCCCAGGCCAGATCGTCGTTGTCGTAGACGAGTTCTTGGTCCTGTGCGGCGACCAGTTCTCGCACCTGCGCCGAGGCGGTCACATCGACGTACAACCGGTCGCGCACGCCGATCCTGAAGTCCGAGCGCTCGAACCCGACACTGGTCGACGTCTCCACCGGCTTTGTGTAGGCAGCGACCCCGAGCTCGGCCAGGTCGTCGAGGAGAGACGTCGCCACCCGTGGGTCGAGGTCGGCTATCGGAGCGTAGGCAAACGCGACGAGACCGTTAGACCGCATGCCCGCCGCCTCCGGCGTTGACCCGGCTGTGCGCGCGGATGAACTGCGCCGACTCGCAGAAGATGCGCTCGGCGTCGTTGTCCAGCGTGGCCACGTGGTAGCTGTGGTCCAGAACGAGTTCGGTGACGTCGCGGGAGGAGACGTGCGAGGAGATGATCTGCGATGACACCGGCTCGACCACGTGGTCCTCGAACGACCGGAATACCAGCAGCGGGGCAGTGACCTTGGGAAGATCATCTCGGGTGACCCGCCACAAGGCTCGCAACGAGTCGAGCGCTCGTAGCGGTGTCCGGCCGTATCCGTACTCCACAGCGCCAGGCTTCTTGATGTCGTTGCCGATCCCGTTGACCGCACCGATGAAGTGCTTGAGCAGAGGTACCGCGCGCAACTTGTGGCTGCGGTCGGCGATCGACGGATTCACCAGCACCAGGCCCGCCACGTCATCTGGGCGTTCCTCTGCGAGCCGCAGCGCGAGGCAGCCGCCCATGGACAGGCCGGCGACGAAAACCTCATCGCATGCCGACCCGAGTGCGCTCAACTGCCGCGCTGCTTCGCCGTACCAGTCGGTCCATCTCGTCTGGTTCATCTCGCGCCACGTCGCTCCGTGGCCGGGCAGTCGGGGTACCCGAACGGTGAAACCAATTTCGGCCAGGTGGATGCCCCACGGTCGCATCGAGGCGGGGGAGCCAGTGAATCCGTGGAGGAGCAGCACCCCTGTGTGGTTGCCGTCCGCGGTGAACGGCTCGGCGTGCGCCATGACCGGCAAGACAGCTCCCGAAGGTGACAAGGTGTGCGAGGTGATCTGAGGGACTGGTCCCATCGTGTCACGGTTTTGGGGGGCTTTCGACCCGTGCAACGAACAGCTTGTCAGCCCACCCGACTCAGTCGTCGTTGCTTGTGCTCGGGTGCGTCTCTAGGGTGACGACTTCAAGGGAGGTCGCCGCGTGTTTTATTGGTTGCTCAAGTGGGTTCTTGTCGGGCCGGTGCTGAAGCTCATTTTCCGTCCGTATGCCGAGGGCACCGACAACGTGCCCGAGCAGGGCGGTGCGATTTTGGCGAGCAACCACTTGTCGTACTCTGACTGGCTCTTCATGCCGCTGACGATCCCGCGGCGGGTCACGTTCGTGGCGAAGGCTGAGTACTTCACCACCCCTGGCTTGAAGGGCTGGCTGCAGAAGACCTTCTTCGCCGGGGCGGGGCAGGTGCCGATCGACCGGTCGGGTGGGCGAGCCTCTGAGGGCGCCATCACCACCGGTCTGAGGATCCTGGCCAACGGCGAGCTGTTCGGCATTTATCCAGAGGGCACGCGGTCGCACGACGGGCGCCTGTACCGAGGCAAGACCGGAGTCGCGCGAATGGCGCTGGAGGCCAAGGTCCCCGTGATCCCTCTGGCGGTGATCGGGACCGATGTGGTCGCGCCTCCCGGCAAGATCTTCGGTCGCCACACCCGCCCTCACGTTCGTTTCGGCCCTCCGCTGGACTTCTCCCGCTATGAGGGCATGGAGTCGGATCGATATGTACTGCGATCCATCACCGATGAGATCATGTACGCGATCATGGAGCTGTCCGGTCAGGAGTACGTCGACATCTACTCCACCAAGGCCAAGAGCGACGCTCAGCGGTTGGCCAAGGAAGCCAAGGCAGGGGCGAAGGCCGAGGCCAAGCAGACTGGGCTCGCTGCCAAGGCGGCCAAGGCGGACGCGACCACGCCCGACCAGGATCCGGCGTCAGTCCCCATCGAAGGGCACCCGGACGTTCGGGTCCAAGACGGACCTCCGGTGGCAGATGACTCCGGATCCGCGGCCTGACCTCTCCTACAGTTACGCTGGCCACCGCCAGGTGATCGGCCAAGGTCGCCGCTAGGCTTTCTTGCTGGTTCGGCTGCAGCCGAGGGGAGTACGCGCATGCGCGTTGGAGTGCTTACGGGCGGCGGAGACTGCCCGGGCCTGAATGCCGTCATCCGCGCCGTTGTCCGCAAGGGCGTGGCCGAGTACGGCTATGAGTTCCTCGGGTTCCGAGACGGCTGGCGTGGACCGCTCGAAAACGTCACCAGCGCGCTCGGGATACCGCAGGTCCGCGGCATCTTGCCCCGCGGTGGGACGGTGCTCGGCTCGTCGCGCACGAACCCGTTCACGGTCGAAGGTGGCGTCGAGCAGATCAAGGCCAACCTCCAGGTCAACGGCGTTGACGCACTGATCGCTATTGGTGGCGAGGACACCCTTGGCGTGGCCACCAAGCTGGCTGACCTCGAGGTGGATGTGGTAGGGGTCCCCAAGACCATCGACAACGACCTCGGAGGCACGGACTTCACCTTTGGTTTCGACACAGCGGTCAACATCGCCACCGAGGCGATCGACCGCCTTCACACCACGGCCGAGTCTCATCACCGGGTGCTGGTCGTCGAGGTGATGGGCCGTCATGCCGGATGGATCGCGCTGCACTCCGGGATCGCCGGTGGGGCCAACATCATCTTGATCCCCGAGCAGCCGTTCGACATCGAACATGTCTGCAAGCTGGTGGAGCAACGTTTCCAGCTTCAGTACGCCCCCATCATCGTGGTGGCGGAGGGCGCTGTGCCCGCTGAGGGCGACATGGCGATGGTGACCGGGGACGTGGACGCGTTCGGCCATGTGCGGCTCGGCGGCATCGGCGACCGGTTGGCGCGGGAGATCGAAGTCCGCACCGGCAAAGAGGCCCGGGCCGTCGTGCTCGGACACATTCAGCGTGGTGGCACACCCACCGCGTTCGACCGCTGGCTTGCGACTCGGTTCGGCCTTCATGCAATCGAGGCCGTCCACGACGGCGACTTCGGCAAGATGGTGGCGTTGCGGGGCACCGACATCGTGCGGGTCGACCTCGTGGAGGGGACCGGTCAGCTCAAGACCGTCAGCCCCTCGCTCTACGCCGAGGCCGAAGTCCTCTTCGGTTAGACCTAAACTTGCGTTCGTGACGATCCCCAGCTTGGAGCAGCTGTACGCCTTGGGCGCAGCACAGCAGCCGACCTGGCCGGATCCAGCCGCGCTCGAGTCGGCGGTGACTACGCTGCGGTCTCTTCCCCCGCTCGTCTTCGCCGGCGAGTGCGACGAACTCACCGCCCACCTGGGTGATGTAGCCAGCGGGAAGGCCTTTGTCTTACAGGGCGGTGACTGCGCCGAGACGTTCGCCGGCCTCACCGCCGAGAACGTGCGCGCGAAGCTCCAGGTGCTCTTGCAGATGGCGGTCGTGCTCACCTACGCCGCCGCGGTTCCGGTAGTGAAGGTAGGTCGCATCGCAGGCCAGTACGCCAAGCCCAGGTCCAACGACTTGGAGGTTCGAGAAGGCGTCGAGCTACCGGCCTATCGCGGTGACGCGGTCAACGGCTTTGACTTCGACGCGATCAGCCGCGTCCCAGACCCGCAACGGCTGGTGCAGGTGTACAACTCATCGGCGGCCACGCTGAATCTCTGCCGCGCCTTTTTGCAGGGCGGTTATGCCGACCTCCGCGAGATGCATGCGTGGAACACCGACTTCGTCCGCACCAGTCCGGTGGGCGCGGCCTATGAGAAGATGGCCAGCGATATCGACCGGGCGCTCGACTTCATGCGGGCGATCGGAGCCGAGTCTGAGGAGCTGCACCGGGTCAATTTCCACAGCAGCCACGAGGCATTGATCCTCGAGTACGAACATGCCCTCACCCGCATCGACTCGCGCACGAGCCTTCCCTATGACGTGTCCGGTCATTTCCTTTGGATCGGAGAGCGCACCCGCCAACTCGGGGGGGCGCATGTCGAGCTGATGTCCCGGGTGCGCAACCCCTTGGGCGTGAAGCTCGGCCCGACTGCCTCGCCAGACGACGCGGTTGCGCTGGCAGAGAAGCTCAACCCCGACAATTCGCCGGGTCGGCTCACCTTCATCACCCGGATGGGTGCGAGGAGAATCCGCGACGCGCTGCCGAACCTGGTCGAAAAGGTCACCGCTGCCGGCGTGGTTGTCGCCTGGGTGACCGACCCCATGCACGGCAACACATTCGAGACGTCGACCGGCTACAAGACCCGCCGCTTCGACGACGTGATCGACGAGGTACGCGGTTTTTTCGAAGTGCACCGCGCCCTCGGGACGTGGCCGGGTGGACTCCACGTCGAGCTGACCGGCGGCGACGTGACCGAGTGCCTCGGAGGAGGAGAGGCGCTCGACGAGCAGCGCCTGGCACATCACTAC
Organism: Nocardioidaceae bacterium; assembly: GCA_013813125.1. Taxonomy (GTDB): domain Bacteria; phylum Actinomycetota; class Actinomycetes; order Propionibacteriales; family Nocardioidaceae; genus JACCZJ01. The sequence goes on from JACCSH010000265.1 coordinate 6,289, forward strand.
GACTCGGCGTGTGACCCCCGGTTGAACCGCACCCAGTCGCTCGAGCTCGCCTTCTTGGTGGCCGACATGCTACGCGAGAGCCGCGACTGACAAGCCCTCCCGGCAGGTGGCTCTCGACGACAGAGCCGGGGCGAGTTTCCACGACGACCGGCCGAGGAGGCGGAACCGTGATCGACCTACGCAGTGACACTGTCACGAGACCCACCGAGGGCATGCGCGAAGCGATGGCCACCGCCGACGTGGGCGATGACGTGTACGCCGAGGATCCCACGGTGCGCAGCCTCGAAGAGAAAGTGGCAGACCTGTTCGGATTCCAGGCGGCCCTCTTCACGGTGACCGGCTCCCTGGCCAACTTGCTGGCGGTGCGCAGTCTGGTCCAGCCCGGTGCTGAGGTGCTGTGCGAGTCAGGAGCCCACATCGCCCGCGCTGAGCTCGGCGCGCACGCAGCGATCAGCGGTTTGACCATGCGCACCTGGTCTGATGCTCGCGGACGCGCCGATTTGGGTGCGATCGAGTCGCTCATCGCTCCCGACCTCGGCCCGTTCCTGGTCCGTACCACGTGTGTCTCGATCGAGAACACCCACAACTTCGCAGGCGGTCGAGTCCAGCCGCTCGAGACACTGACCGCTCTGCGGGAGCTGGCTGACCGCCACGGCATCGACGTGCACCTCGACGGCGCCAGGATCTGGAACGCCTCCGTGGCGACCGGTGCCTCGCTGGCGCAACTGGCGGCGTGCGCCGACACCATGGCGGTTTGCCTGTCGAAGGGGCTTGGTGCCCCGATCGGCTCGTTGATGCTGGCTGGTACCGACGCGATCTCTGAGGCCCGAGTGGAGCGCAAGCGTCTCGGTGGCGGCTGGCGCCAAGCCGGCCTGTTGGCCGCCGCTGGTCACTATGCACTCGACCACCACATCGCCCGGCTCGCTGACGACCACGAGCATGCGCGGTTGATCGCCGAGGCTGCCGGCTGCCCCCCCGAAGGAGTGGAGACCAACATCGTCGTCATAGAGACGGCCGATGCGGCGGGACTGGTCGAGCGGTGCCGCCAGGGCGGGGTGTTGGTCGGTGCTGTCGGGCCTCGCGTGGTGCGGGCCGTGACTCACCTCGACATCAGCCGAGAGGACGCGGTCAAGGCGGCAGCAGTCATTGCCGCAGCCCTACACCCCTGAGAGCCCGCGAGCCGGGAGTTGCTGGACCTCGGCTTCGTCCATCTCTTTGGGGGCGAGTTCGACCACGAACATTGCGGCCAGCACGAGACTGCCTCCTACTGCCATCCGGGCGGTGAGCAGCTCGCCGCCAAAGAGCACGGCGAATACCGCCGCAAAGACCGGCTCCATCGTCATGATGACTGCGGCCCTCGTCGAGGACAGGTGCGCCTGCGCCCAGGTCTGCGCCAGCAGGGCTCCCGCTCCCGCGACAACGGCCATGTACAGCAAAGACCACCACCCGCTGTTTGTCTGGGGAGCCGCTATGCCGTTGGGGGCGCTTGCCGCCGTACAAACGACGGCGATCACGATCATCTGCACCACCGAGAGCCCCAAGGCGTTGGCGGCCGATGCCCACTGCCCCAGACCGAGGATATGCACGGCGTACAGCACTGCGGAGGCGAAGACAAGTGCCACGCCCGGTGAAACCGCCAAGCCTTGGAGGGACAAGAATCCGAGCCCGATGGTCGCCAGGAGGACGGCGAACCACACCCATCTGCCGATACGCTGGCGCAGCACAAGGGCAGCGAGAAGCGGGGTCAGGATGACGTACATGCCGGTCACGAATCCTGAGACGCTCGCCGAGGTGCGTTCCAGGCCGAACGTCTGCAACACCTGAGCGACGCCGTACACCAACCCCAGCAGAACGCCGCGCTTCACCTCCTGGCTCGACAGCCGCATCATCGAACGGGGAGCGAGAGCGACAAGCACAGCTGCCGCCAGGACGAAGCGGACCGACAAGAAGTCCAAGACGGAGATCTCGTCGAGAAGGTCCTTGATCAAGAAGAACGTGGAACCCCAGGCTGCGGTTACCCCGACCAGAGCCAACGTGGGCAGGACGCCGACAGCTCGAAGGTTCACCGCCTCAGCCTAATGAGCCGCCGAACGTGCAGCCATGGTGACCAACCTGGCGGTTTCTGCCAGCTGCTGTGGCGTCTCGACGTCAGACGACGGTGAGGGTGATGGTGGAACCGAACGGAGCCAGCTCATCTGCGCCGACACTTTGTCCGACCACGAAGCCGAGGCCGAAGTAGGGATCGGCCCGCTCCGTCTCCACCGTGAAGCCGAGATTTTCGAGTGTGGCGGTGGCATCGCCGGTGCCGAAGCTGTAGACGTTGGGCACCTCGACGAGTCGAGGGCCGAGGCTGACGACGAGCCTGACCGTGTCCCCCGCGTAGCGGGTTCCCCGAGACGGTGTCTGCGAAAGAACGACTCCCTCAGCGGCCCGGTCGTCGTAGCGCTCCTCGATCTTCACCTTCAGCCCGAGCGACT
>JACCSH010000284.1 GCA_013813125.1 Nocardioidaceae bacterium
CGACGAGACTCACGAAAACTGCCCGCGAAACGCTCTCCGTGCCTCACCTAAGAATGCCCGCGAAACGGTGAGCGTGGTGGGGTATGAGGATTGGGTTGTCGATGACGTCTCGTGCCGAGGTCACCAGCAGGTATGCCGAGGCGTACGTGAAGGCCTCTAAGAGGGACAGGGGCCGGATCCTGGACCAGGTGGTCGAGGTCACCGGATGGTCGCGTGACAACGCCCGGCGGCGGCTGAGAGCTGCCGCGTCGCGGCCACCGGGGACGGGCCGGCCGGTCGCGAAACGGCCGCGGAAACAGCGCTCCCCGAAGTTTTCCTACGACGCCCTCAAGGTGCTGCAGACGGTGTGGGCTGCCTCGGGTGGACAGTGCGGGAAGTACCTCGCCGCGTCGATGCAGATCCAGCTCGATCTGCTGGAGCGCCACGGCGAACTCGTCGACGGGACGGACCGCTACGCCGCGGGTGTGCGTGCTGAGCTGCTGTCGATGTCGGCGGCCTCGATCGACCGGTACCTCAAGGGCGCGAAGGCGACCGATCAGATCAAGGGCGTGTCCACTACGAAGCCCTCACCGCTGCTGCGCTCCTCGATCAAGATCCGCAAAGCCGGCGACGAGGTCGAAGCAGAGCCAGGGTTCTTCGAAGGCGACACCGTGGCGCACTGCGGGCCGACGTTGAAGGGCGAGTTCGCTCGCACGTTGAACCTCACCGATGTGCACACCGGGTGGGTGTTCACCCGCACAGTGCGCAACAACGCCCACGTCCACATCCGCGGCGCGTTGAGGGCCGGCGTGGAGGAGGTCCCGTTCGAGGTGACCGGGCTCGACTTCGACAACGGCACCGAGTTCCTCAACAAGGCCGTGATCAAGTGGGCCGGTGAGCGGGAGATCTTCTTCACCAGGTCACGGCCCTACAAGAAGAACGACCAGGCCACCATCGAGTCCAAGAACAATCATCTGGTGCGCAAGTACGGCTTCTACTACCGCTACGACACCAATGAAGAACGACGGGTGCTGAACCGGCTCTGGCGGCTGGTCAACGACCGGTTCAACTACCTCACCCCGACCAAGAAACCGACCGGGTTCGGCACCGACCGCAACGGCCGGCGCACCCGCCTCTACGACAAGCCGGCGACCCCGCTGGAGCGGCTGCTCGCCGCGAAGGTGCTCTCCCCTACCCAAGAGGCCGAACTGGTCGCCTACCGCGAGAGCCTCAACCCCGCAGCCATCGCCCGCAAGATCGCCGACCTGCAAGCCGTGCTGCTCAAACTCGCCAAGGACAAGACCGAACAGCTCTACCTCGCCAGCTTCCCCACCGCCCTGCCCGACATCCGCAAAGGTATCCGGATCAAAGCCTCCTGACCCACCAGGTTTCGCGGGCATTCTCTAGTTGAGGCACCGACCAGGTTTCGCGGGCATATTGACTTGAGGCACCACGGTTTCTCCACGGAGTTCGGTCCGAACATCGCACCGGGCGGGATAGCCGAGGAACGGGGGTCGTGGGAACAGGTCTACCTCCTCGACCGGCTGCGCGCTGCGGGCCGACGCATCAACCGCTCACATGCCGATCTGGTCGATGACGCGATCAAGCGGCTGCAGCGCGCCGAGTCCCAGTCGGAGCTCGCCGAGAACTTCCGGGTCCACAAGCTTCCTGTCGACGGCGTGCCAGTCGAGCATCGCGGTGTTGACCGTCAGGTGCGCACGGTCTACGTCCGTCTCGTTGACTTCGACGAGCCGGGCAACAACGACTGGTTGGCGGTCAACCAGTTCACGATCGTCCAGCACAAGAACCGTCGACCCGATGTGCTGGTGTTCGTCAATGGCATCCCGCTGGCGTTGCTGGAGCTGAAGAACCCAGCGAACGAGCAGCGACCATGAAGACGGCGTGGAACCAGGTGCAGACCTATCGCACCGACATCCCGGCGGTGTTCAGGCCGAACGCCGTGACCGTGATCTCGGACGGTACATCCGCCGCGATGAGCTCGTTCAGCGGCGGCTTCGAGCACTACGCACCGTGGAGGACGATCGACGGCCGCGATGTCATTTCTAACAAGCCGGCCCTTGAAGTGTTGCTCAAGGGCGTGTTCGAGCCGACCCGCTTCCTCGACCTGGTGCAGAACTTCGTCCTGTTCTCCGACGAACACTCTGCTCATTCCGGGGACCGCATCAAGACCATCTCCCGGTCCAACCTCGTGCAGTCGCGGAAGTTCTCCGAGCAGCTCGAAGAGGCCATCAACAAGTACACCAACCGTTCGCTCACGACGGCCGAGATCATCGCCGAGCTGGTCAAGCTCGCCAAAGAGACGCACGACCAGGCCAACCGCCACGAACAGCTCGGGCTTACCGAAGCCGAGTCCGCGTTCTACGACGCGATCGTCCAGAACGAGTCCGCCGTCCTCGACTCGGCGACGAGAAGCTCATGAAGATCTCCGTCGACCTCGTCTGGTCCGTCCGCAACTCCGTCACCATCGACTGGAACTACAAGGAGTCGGTTAAGGCTGGGCTCCGATCGAAGGTCCGGCGCCTGCTCGTGATCAACGGCTACCCGCCGGACCTCGAAGAGAAGGCCATCGAGCTCGTGTTGGAGCAAGCCGAAGTGTTTGCCGAAGCGGCAGCAACTCCTTGACAGCCGTCGCGGCTAGATCGGCGCCGAGGTAGTGCCACTTACGGCTGCGGTGAGAGTCTGAAGATCTAGGGTGGGCGCACCCCGAAGCATCGAGATCAACTCCCGAGTGGTTCGGGCAATCTTCGTTGGGCCTGATCCGTGCGTCTCCCGTGAGACAAAGTGCCCAGCGGCGAAGTCGGGTACACGAACCTTCTGCTTGAGGCGAGCTCCGGAGTACTGACTGAGGTCGAGCATGAATGCCTCGGAGCGATGTCCGGCCGAGTGCGCATCAGAAACGCCAGCGTCGACCAGATGCAGTAGGCGAACATCCATGAGATAGGTTAGCAGGGTGTAGCTCGCGGGGTGGTCCTCCCGGTCACGGAAAGCAACCAAGAAGTACGTGAAGCCGCGGTCCTTGAGGCAGAACGTCCGAACGGCCTTCAAGGTGCCGAGAGTCGCGTCAGCGCTCCCCGCGTTGGAGGCCATGTCCTCCTCCAACTCTTGGATCTTGGAAGCCGCAGCGTCGCCAGCAGCCTGGTTCACCTCCTGAACGCCAACCAACTGCGCGTTCGGACGGCGCTGTGCACGGCCGATTGCGCTCGTCGCCAGCACCAGATAGTCCCGCGGGACTGCTCCAGAGGCCACGACGAGTCGGTCTAGGGCCTCGGCTCGAAACACTCTCGACAGCGAGGGGATGCCGACTCCTGGGCGAACGCGAGGAGGACCCCCTCCAGGAATCGCTTCGCATCGGCCGGTTCCTGAAGAGTGATGTCCAGGTCAATCAGGTCCGCATCCTGACCTGATTGCAGGCCTACGGGAGGCGTGGCTTGCCACCACCGCGTTAGGTGCTTGATCGAGGCAACCTTGAGCCAGACATTGGCGTCCCGCGTGAAGCCGTGCAGGATGTCCAGCACCTCCGGGTGCTCGGAGCGCGGCAGGTAGTAGTAGTCGTCAAGAAACACGAAGAGCGGTCGCGACGCGACTGACAGGTAGTCTCGCAAGACCCGCTGCGCCCGCGGCACGAGGTCATGAACGAGGCGGTCTGACGTCTCGTCGGCGTCAAGAAGCGATTGCACCTTCGCCGAAAGCTTCGAGAGCGAGATCACCACCTGCGACTTCTCGTCAAGCGCACGAGTCGCCAGCAGCGACGCCAGCATCTCGTTCAGCACGTACAGCACGACGCGCTGGGGAGTCTCCCGGCGGTAGGTCTGAATGTTGACCCACGTCGTAACTGCCCCGGCATTGTCCAATTGTTGCTTCGCTTCGACCAGGAGCGCGGTCTTGCCGGCTCCCCGGCGACCGAATACAAGGTGGTGCCTGGCCGCCGTCACCGCCGCGAGGTTCGGCCTTGCGTCCGGCACGTAGGCCAGGCTCGGTTGGGCGTTCGAGACCCGAGAACGAGCGCTCACGAGGTTGATCAACTCGCTGCAACGCTCGTCATGGACGCTCCGGATTGGACCGGAGTGTTGGGTACCGACCCCTTCAAGCATTCCGTCCGGCGCTACTCGAACGATGACAAACTCATCGACGCCGCCAACGGTGGGCGGTTGCAGCCGGTTGCCCAGGACAAGGGCCCGGCCGATTTCGTCGGGCAGGACGTACACGATGTGATGTGCTTCTTGAGGAAAGGTGCGGGTCTCAACGCCGACGACCTCGGGCCCTAGCGTCTCGAACTCACCCCTGATCCACTCCTCGGCCGATGACGTCGTCACAGGTGAGCACATCCCTTCCCGTGGAGGTAGGCGCGAGCCGCCGTCACGAGCCAGTGGGCCTGCGCCTTCAGATGGTTCGCCACGCCCAAGAACTCGACGTCGTTGGCCGGATACGGGTCGTAGTCCGCTTCATTTCGACGCAGCCGCGCATCCTTCAGTTCATTCTTCCAGAAGTCCGCATCCGGGAAGTCGGCTGTGTCCAGCGCGGCAGGTCCGAGTGTTGCTCATGGTCATCACCGGGAGTCCGGAAATACACCACCGCACGCATGGCGTGGTACATCGCGTAGTAGTACCGACCAACCGCCACACGCCGCATCGGTGGGCGGCCGCGCATCAGCCGGTCCGCGTAGTCAGCAAATGCTTGCGCGAGTTTGAGTCGATCGGCACAGCCTGAGCGTGAAGGTCATCGATCGGGCGACCGAAAACCTTCTCCAGGTGGACGCCTGCCTTGAAGCCGTTGATCTCATCCTTGGTGGACTTACTGACGCGAAGGAGTCGCTCGTCCGCTGCACTGCGACTCACTGCCCGTCCCCTCAACCTTGCTCGACATTGCGATGCCGATCGTATCGGCGCACGGGCCTCAACACCCCCTGATCGCAGTGCCGGAGCTCCCGACCCCCACACACCTCTTCATCCACACCCCCGGGCGCTGGCCACTCGCAATCCGTTGCCGGCCCTTTGGGATGTGACCATGACGCTGCACAAGCTCTCGGCTGGGTCGGGGTACGAGTACCTGACCCGGCAGGTCGCTGCGCTCGATTCCACCGAGAAGGGGCGCACCGCACTGGCCGACTACTACTCGGCGAAGGGTGAGTCGCCCGGGCGTTGGGTCGGCTCCGGGCTGGTCGGCATCGACGGTCTGGAGGTCGGCGACATGGTCACGGCCGAGCAGATGGAGCCTGTTCGGCACCGGTTCGCACCCGCTCACCGGCGAGCCGCTCGGGGCGGCGTACAAGATCTACGACAACACCGGCGTCGACGGGTTCAACGCCGAGGTCGCCCGGCGCACGGTTTCGACAGGCTCAACCACCGAGGGCGGCTCTACCGGCGAGGCAACGCAACCGCCGTACGACATGCTCGCTGGGGTTCGCAGCGAGGTGGCTCGCGAGCGGTTCGTCACCGAGCAAGGGCGCGGGACAAGCGGCCGGTGCGGGAGATCGTGGGTGTCGACCGGGCGCTGTGCGAGCGCTGGTTTCAGCGGCACTCCGACATCGTGACGCGGCAGCGGGAACTCTCACGAGCGTTCCAGAAGACGCACGGTCGCCCGCCGACACCGACCGAGGCGGTCGCGGTCGCGCAGCAGGCGCACCTGGAGACGCGGGAGGCCAAGCATGAGCCGCGGCCGTACGCCGAGCAGCGGACCATGTGGCGTGGTCAGGCCATGGGCGTGCTCGGCTCGGAGCATGCCGTTGCACGGATGGTCTCGGCGGCCCTGCATCCCGCGCCGGGGACGCAACAGCAGGTGACGGCAGCGTGGGTTCGGGAGACGGCGGCACGGGTCGTCGCCGAGCTGGAGGGACGTCGGGCGACGTGGCAGGTCTGGCACGTGCGGGCCCAGGCGCAGCGGCAGGGTGCGCGACGTCGCCGTCCCGGCAGACCAGCTCGCTGAGGTGGTCGAGTGGGTCGTCGACGACGTCCTCGGACGAGGATCGGTCAACCTCTCCCCCGACCTCGACCCCGTCCCCGAGCCGACGGGGTTGCGGCGCAGCGACGGCCAGAGCGTCTGCCGGCACGCCGGGCGTGACCACTACACCAGCCAGCGCATCCTCGACGCCGAGCAGCGGATCGTCGCGACGGCTGGGCGCGGTGGTGGGTTCACCTGGTCGTCCGATGAGGTCGAGCTGTCGGTGCTCGCGGCCAGGCTCGACGGCGCGACGCTCAACCGCGGACAGGAGGCGCTCGTCACCGCGCTGGCGACCAGCGGGGCGCGGGTGGCGCTCGCGATGGCGCCAGCCCGGTCGGGCAAGACGACCGCGATACAGGTGCTCGCCAGCGTATGGACCGCGGGCGGGCGGGCGGGCTCAACGCTGTCGGACTGACTCCCTCAGCCGCGGCCGCCGCGGCTCTCGCCGAGGCAACCGGGATGCCGTGCGAGACGTTAGCCAAGCTCGACCACGACCTCGCGCACTCCCCCACCTCGGACCTCGTGGCTGCCGTTCGGGCGGGCACGCTGGTTGAGATCGACAAAGCCGGCATGGCCGACACCCTCACCCTCGACCGAGTCATCGCGTACGCCGTCGACCGCGGCGCTGTCGTCCGAACGTGGCAAGAAGATCCCTGGCCTCGCGGTCACCGAGCGCATCTTGCGGGTGGCCGGCTGGAACCTCGCCCTGCAGCCTCGTGTGTCGTTCACTGAACACCCGGCACCCGCAGGATTCAGGTGCCACCCGGTCACCGTGCCGGATCGGCTGTGGCGACTCGAAGCGCCGGCCTGCTTCCGGACCATCAAGTTCTTCGACCTGCTCCGGGAGGACAACGACAAGTACTGGTGGGACCTGTCGGTCAGGGCAGATCGGAAGTTCGTCTACGAGCGGCTGCTGACGCACGGCGACGAAGCCCACCTGATGCTCTACCTGGACGGCGCTCTCCTCATCGACCTCTGGGACGAGCTCGACGTCCCCGAGCCGATGCGCGGCTTGTGGCAGTTCGTGGTTGACGCGACCCGCCAAGCACCTGCCCGGCCCGAGCACGAGTACGGGCGCCGCGACGAGGAGACCCGGCGATCATCGGTCCAGGTCGTCAAGCACGCCGACGACGGCTGACGTATGCAAGAGATCGACTGAAACCTAGGCAAACTGTCGACCCACCGGTATGCAAACAGTCGAGTAGAACGTATGCAAACTGTAGGACGGCATGGCGACTGCCTCCCCCGACTTGTGTCGATGGCGAACTTGAGCGATGTCTCAGGTCCGTCTGAGCCGCGTGGTGATCGAGGGACCCAGACTCGGCAAGCGATCGGTCTAGGCCTTGCCGCCGACCGCCTCGCCTTCGGCCTGGCTGACGCCGCGTGGGTAGAGCTGTCAGCCATCCTCGATCGCCCAACCCGTCCCATTCCCCGTTGGCGGAACCGCTCCACCAAGCTACCCCCCGGGACGACATGCCGTGAGCCTTCCCGGCGTGCTTGTCGCCGGCGACGATCACCTCAACTGCGGCCGCGCAGTGTCAGATATAGTCGACGCATGGTCGAAGTCGTCAGAACAGACGAGGACAGTGATGACCCGCAAGAGTGAGAAGTTTGAGCGTTTCGACGCCGCCGACTACCTCGACGGCCTCGGCGATGTTGCTGCCTACCTAGAGATTGCCCTCGAAGCGTCGGCAGACGACCCGACTGCGGTGCCGCGCGCTCTGGGTGTGATCGCGCGCTCGCAGAACATGAGCGAGCTCGCACGCAGGGTCGACATGAGCCGCGATGGTCTCTACAAGGCGCTTTCAGAAGAGGGCAACCCAACCTGGTCGACGATCCTGAAGGTCACGAACGCGCTCGGGCTGCGCTT
>JACCSH010000296.1 GCA_013813125.1 Nocardioidaceae bacterium
GGGCTCACGCCCGCCACTCTCGGCGACTCGGACTCATTGGTGGTTGGCGACGAAGTGGTTGCCGTGGGCGCACCCTTCGGCCTCGAAAGCACGGTGACCAGCGGCATCGTCAGCGCGCTCAACCGCCCGGTGACGACCAAGGGCGAGCGCTCCGGCACCGCCACCGTCTTTCCCGCCATCCAGACCGACGCTGCGATCAATCCCGGCAACTCCGGCGGGCCCTTGATCGACCTGGAAGGGAACGTGGTCGGTATCAACACAGCGATCCGGACAAGCACGGGGAGCTCGGGTACCCAAGGCGGCTCGATCGGGCTCGGCTTCGCCATTCCCATCAGTGACGCGGTAGCCATCGTCGAACAGCTGCGCGCCGGTGAACAGGCGACACACGCCCGCATCGGCGTCTCCGTCGGTGTTTCGGCCGATGACGTCGGGCTACCAGGCGGCGCCTTGGTGCAGTCGGTCGAGGAAGGGACCGCTGCCGACGAAGCGGGCCTCAAAGAAGGCGATGTGATCACCGAGGTGGATGGTGTCCCCATCACTGACGCCAACTCGTTGGTGGCAACGGTTCGGTCCTACCGTCCTGGTGACACGGTTGCTCTCACGATCACGGCGTCGCGGCCCAACGGCGAGGCGATGGGTGAGCCGCGAGAAGTCGAGATCGAACTCGGCTCTGACTGAGTTAAGCCGAGATTCGTCCGATCGTTGGCTGCCTACCCCAACCGTGACCGGCCCGGGCGAATCGCCAATGGGCTGGCGGCGCAGGCGGGCTCACCCCGCCACGAGAGCAAGCATCAGTCCGCGGATCAGTTCGAAACCGTTCTCGGTGAGGATCGACTCTGCGTGGAACTGGACCCCGCGGTAGTGCGGGCCTACGAGCAGATGCACATCCCCGGTCGCAGCATCGCGGTGAACCTGTACCCCTTCGGGCAAGGTCGTCTCGTCGAGAACCCGGGCCACAAAGGTGTTGTAGAAACCGACCCACTCCTCGCGACCCAGCAGGCTCACCCGGTTTTGGGTGCCCTGGAAAACGACGTCCTTGTATGCCAGCGGCATACCCAGGGTCCCAGCCAGCACCTGGTGGCCCAGGCAGACTGCTAAGAAAGGCGTCTGTCCATCCAGCAAGTCATCGACGGCCGACCGTACCGCTTTGATCTTGCCGTCCTCGAGGTCGCGTGGGTCACCGGGCCCGGGCCCGACGATCACCACATCGGCAGCGTCAAACGCCCCGGGCGCGTAGTCGTGATGGCGTACCGTCTCGCTGGTCATGCCGAGCACACGGAGGATATGCCTCAGCATCGAGACGAAGTCGTCCTCACCATCGAGTACGACGACATGCTGACCCGCCAGAGCAGGCTCTGGCTCGCTGCTCGACTGGTTGTTGAGCCAGAATCGACTCAGCCGTGAGTTGCGTTTGGCCAGCGAAGCCAGGACAGCGGAGTCTCTTGCCAGCTCGGCGATCTCGTCCGAGGGAGCAACGGGTGCGGGGACAAGTCCGAAGGCGGTGAGGATCCCGCCTGCCTTGGCGTGAGTCTCAGCCACCTCATAGTGCGGGTCCGAGTCTCGGACGAGGGTCGCTCCCGCGGTGACACGGAGTTCGCCTGAGGCGCTCACATCGGCCGTACGTAAGAGGATGGGAGCGTCTGCGGTCACGATGCCGTCGCAGTCTCGGCCGAGCAGGGCCAGCACGGCTCCGTAGTAGCCACGGCCTTGGCGCTCGTATTTCTTGATCAGCCGGCAGGCGTTCTCGACTGGGCTTCCCGTGACAGTGGCAGCGAACATCGACGATCGCAGCACATCTCGAACATCGCTTGAGGTACGCCCCGCGAGCACATACTCCGTGTGCATGAGGTGAGTCATCGGCTTGAGGTAGGGGCCCAAGATCTGTCCGCCCTCGCTGCAGATGTCGCACATCATCTTGAGCTCCTCGTCGACGACCATGAAGAGTTCGTAGATCTCCTTCTCGTCGTCGAGGAAGTCGAGCAGCTGCCGTTTGCGGTCGGCGACATCGCCGATAGCACCGGCGCGGAAGGTGCCGCTGATCGGGTTCATCCGAACCTCCCCGCCATGCACACTGATATGGCGCTCAGGGCTGGCTCCGATCAGATACCGGTCACCGGTGAAGACGGCGAACGTCCAATACGCTCCGCGCTCGCTCTCGAGCAATCGACGAAAGACCGTGAGCGCCTTGCGCTGATCCCACTCCGCGATCATGGCCCGGTAGTTGCGCCCGATGACCAGGTTGGCGCCCTCCCCATTGCCGATCTCGTCTCGAATCACCCGCTCGGTGATCGCGGCATAGTCTTCGTCACCGACGTCAAACCCGTGCGGGCCTTCGATCGCTATCTGCTGATCAGGCAGCAACGCCAGCAGGTCAGCCACCCCCACCTCGTGCTCGAGCTCGATCTCGAGGCTCGACAAGGGCGTCGCGTCGTCGTGCACGTCGAAGCCACGTTCGCGGATCTGCGCGAATGGCACGCACACCAGACGATCGAATCGGCGCCCCTCGGCCGGCGCGCCGACTTCTACCGGGATCTCGCTCAGCCACTCGTAGTCAACCCGGGTGCCGCCGAGCAGCGACACCGTCTCTGCCCCCTGCAGACGGATGAGTGCGTATGCCGGCTGACGGAGGATCTCGTCGAGCAGAGCCTGCGGCGGGGGCTGATCGTGCGGCGGGGGCTGATCGTGCGGCGCGGGCTGATCGTGCGGCGCGGGCTCCCCGTGCGGCGCGGGCTGATCGTGCGGCGCGGGCTGATCGGTCATGATGCTTATCGTCTCAGACGCGAAAGGATCCGAGTCTGGCGTCGCTCTGACGACGTGGAACTCGGATCTTCGGGTAGGTGCGAATGTGTCGAGGGGTTAGCGAGGCTGCCAGCGCGAACTAGTCCCGACGATGTCGAGCTGTTGGGTGGCGCGGGTCAACACGACGTACAACGTGCGGACGCCGGCTTCGGACTCACCCACGATCTCGTCGGGCTCGACGATCACGATGCCGTCGAACTCGAGACCTTTGGTGTCGAGCGCTTCGAGCACGGGAACCCTCCTGCTGTCCCGTTCTACCAGCCAACCGTCGACCCGTGCCGACCAGCCGACCGGAACGACGATACCCACGGTGCCGTCAAGGCCGTCAGCCAACCGGGCGACAGATTCTCGAATGGCATCGGCGAGCCCGGCGAGGTCGGTCTGGATCAGTCGGGGCTCTCTACCAGTTCGACGGATAGCGACAGGCAGGTCGGCTCCCGGAATCCTTGCCCGCGCGAGATCGGCGGCAAGCTCGAAGATCTCGGCGGAGTTCCGATAGTTGGTCGACATCCGGAAAGCGTTCTGGTCCTTGCCGGCCAACGCCTCGGCGCGAGCTGCCGATGCCTCCGCAGGAGATGGCCACGAGCTCTGCGACGCGTCTCCGACGACGGTCCAGCTTGCGCCTCTGCCCCGCCGTGCCAACATGCGCCACTGCATCGGGGACAGATCCTGCGCCTCGTCGACAAGCACGTGAGCAAAACCGTCGTCCTCGATTGATCCCGTGGGACGTCCGCCCGGCACGGAAACCGACCCCGCTGCGCGGCTGCCACCCACGCGCTGATCGATGGTCGCTAGTTCCGGCACGAGGTCGTCGTAGAGATCGTCGAGCGGGTCGTGTTCCGCCTCAGGCTCAGGTGGCTCACCGAGCAGGTAACGCAGCTCGTCGAGCAACGCAACATCTTCGATGCTGAGGTCCGCAGCACCAAGCGACTCAACCAGCTCGTCGACCTCCGCCGACGTCAGGGCGCCTTGTGCGTCGGCGGCCAGACGGTCACGGTCCCGCCACCACCCCAGCACCTCAGTGGCGTCGAGGATCGGCCACCAACTGCTGGCGAAGTCGCTGAACTGCCGACTGCCCTCCATGGTCTGCGCGAACTCTTCCTTGCCGCGCTCGAGTGCCCGACCCCCTTTGACCTGGCGCCAGAGCGCGTCCAACAGCTCCGCAACGGCTTTCGCTCCGAGCTTGTTGCGTCGCTGACCTGAGCCGAGCACGGAACGGCGGATGCCGCCCAGCCGCTTGGCGTCCAGCCTCAACACGTCGTCGCGGTAGAACACCCGGAAGTCCGTCGGTGCGCCGGGAACAGGACCGCTCGCCGTACGAGCCAGTACGGCGCGCATGCGGGCCGACCCCTTGACCGCGGCCACAGCTGGAACGTCATGCCGGCTGGCACGAATCCCGTCGACCACCTCACCGAGGGCGCGGAGAGAGACGCTGGTCTCGCCGAGGGAAGGGAGCACGCGCTCGATGTAGGACATGAACACTGCATTGGGACCGACGACAAGCACGCCGCCGCCTTCGAAGCGCCGCCGATCGGTGTAGAGCAGATAGGCAGCCCGGTGCAGCGCTACCACCGTCTTGCCGGTCCCAGGCCCTCCGCTGATGATCGTGACTCCCTTCTGCGGGGCCCGGATGGCGTCGTCCTGCTCCTTTTGAATCGTGGCGACGACGGAAGGCATGGTGCGGTCACGAGACCTCATAAGTGACGCCATCAGTGCGCCCTCACCGACGAGGACGAGATCGTCGGGGGCGTTCTCGGCGTCGAGGAGGTCATCCTCGACTCCAAGCACTCGATCGGCAACCGATTGCAGCACCCGGCGCCTCACGACTCCGGCGGGGTCTTGCGCCGTCGCTTGGTAGAACACCGATGCAGCCGGGGCCCGCCAGTCGACGAGGAGAATGTCGCGGTCGGCGTCACGGAGACCGAGGCGGCCGATATAGCGGGCCGCACCGTCCAGCATGTCCAGACGCCCGAACACCAGCCCGTCGTGAGCCGCATCGAGCATCGCTAGGCGTCTTGCCGCTTGGAAGACCATCGCGTCACGTTCAACCAGACCACCCTCGTTGCCCAAGCGGGCGCGCGCATGGCCCTCGGCCGCCAACGACTTGGCAGACTCAGCGGCGGCCTCGAGGCGCGCATACACCCTGTCTACGACCGACTGCTCGTGCTTGATCTCCTGCTCGACGGCTTGGCCGGAGATGAGGTCTGGCACCGGGAATTCGCTCCTACTGTTCCGAAGTGATGAACGAACTATCCTCGCACAACCGAACAGGTTGGAGTTAAGCGGAGCTCGTCGGAATAGGCCTTTGGACAAGACAGTTCCTCCGTCAATGGGCAGGGTCGACGTGACACAGCCACTGCGGCTCGACAGCAGCGCGGGCCGTGGCGTTCTTGCGGCTGCAGTGCTCGGCTCCGGCATGGCCATGCTCGACGGGACCGTCGTCAACGTGGCGCTGCGCAGAATCGGCCACGATCTCGATGCGAGTCTTTCGCAGCTGCAATGGATCTCGAACGGATACCTGCTCGCCCTCGCCTCCCTGATCTTGCTAGGCGGATCGCTGGGAGACCGGTTCGGTCGAAGGCGTGTCTTCGTAATCGGTGTCGTCTGGTTCGCGCTCGCCTCACTGTTGTGCGGCATCGCCCAGACGCCAGAGCAGTTGATCGTTGCTCGCGTCGTGCAAGGGATCGGAGCAGCACTATTGACACCTGGCAGCCTCGCGATGATCCAAGGAGCCATTGCTCCGATAGACCGACCCAAGGCGATCGGGTCCTGGTCGGGACTCGGCGGCATCGCCGCGGCTCTCGGACCCTTCATCGGTGGCTGGCTCGTCCAATACGCCAGCTGGAGATGGGTGTTCTTGCTGAACCTGCCAGTTGCTGTGGTCACCGTTGCCATCGCGCGCCGATGCGTACCCGAGACCCAAGACCCGGACGCGCTCGACAGCTTCGACATTGCTGGTGCTGTGCTCGGCGCCGCCAGCCTCGCGGGTATGACGTTCGCGCTCATCGAGTCGCGGACCTCACCAGCCACTTTGGTCATGCTCGCTGCTGCCGGAGGCGTGCTCAGCGCGGTCGCGTTCGTCGTCGTCGAGCGGCGGAGTAACTCCCCCATGATGCCGACGAGTCTCTTCGCCTCCCGTCAGTTCAGTGCCGCCAACGCGATGACACTGCTGGTCTACGCAGCACTCGGCGGTGTCATCTTCTTCCTCGTGCTCGAACTCCAGACAGTGGTCGGCTATGGGCCACTACGCGCCGGCCTGGCCACGCTGCCGATAACGGTGGTGATGCTGCTGCTCGCGAAGCGCGGCGGCGCGCTCTCCTCGCGGATCGGGCCACGCCTACCGATGTCGCTTGGGCCCCTCGTGTGCGCCGCCGGGATCGGGTGGCTGGCGCTGGTCGACGCCTCGTCGACGTACTGGCTCGACATCTTCCCGGGCATTTTCGTGTTCGCGCTGGGGCTCGCACTACTGGTCGCACCCTTGACGGGGACAGTTCTCGCAGCTGCGCCGGATCGCAATGCCGGCATCGCCAGTGGCGTGAACAACGCTCTCGCACGGGCGGGGTCGCTGTTGGCGGTCTCGGCACTACCCGCGGCAGTAGGACTCCACGGGGCCGACTACGACCGCCCTGCCGCGTTGTCCGCCGGTTACCAGCAGGCGATGTGGATCTGTGTGCTGCTCTTGGTGGGTGGCGGCCTGACGTCCTACGCCTTGATCCGAAATCCACGGCCCGCGCAAGCGGCCACCCTGCGGTCAGGCTCGGCCGGCTGATCGCATGTCACCGTGCGTGGAGCAGCGCGCCGTCCAGCCGCGCGGTGTCACCTGCACAATCAGCCGTCGGCGGCACTGGCGACAAAAACGCGGCGGTTCGAGCTCGCGTTTCACCTGGCACTGAGCATGATCGGCCTCGTCGGCGGGTTGACCGCAGTGGTCGCAGTGAGAGCGGTTCGCTGCCCAGCCAGCTGCCTCGTTCACAGCGTCTTGGACAGTTCCTTGATCGGCATCTGTAGGTCGGACAGCAATGCCAGGTCCTCGTCCGCGTCGCGTCCCAAGGTGGTGAGGTAGTTGCCCACGATGACGGCGTTGACTCCCCCGAGCAGTCCTTCGCGGGTACCTAGCGCGCCGAGCGTCAACTCCCGCCCTCCTGCGTACCGCAAGACCGTGTGCGGCAGTGCCAACCTGAAAGCTGCGACTGCTCGCAGTGCATCCGCGGAATCCATCACGGGCAGATTTCCGAACGGAGTTCCCGGGCGAGGGTTGAGGAAGTTGAGTGGCACCTCGTGTGGCTGCAACTCGGCGAGTTGGGCTGCGAGCTCGGCACGCTGCTCGAGCGACTCGCCCATCCCCACGAGTCCCCCGCAGCACAGTTCCAGCCCGGCCTCGCGCACCATCTCGCACGTCTCCCAACGTTCCTCGAAGGTGTGGGTGGTGACGACCTGGGGGAAGTAGCTGCGAGCGGCTTCGAGGTTGTGGTTGTAGCGGTGCACACCCATTTCGACCAACCGGTCGACCTGCTCTTGGGTCAGCATGCCGAGAGAGCAGGCGATGTTAATTTCGACCTCGGCGCGGATCGCCTCGATGCCCGCTTGGACCTGGTTGAGCAGTCGTTCATCAGGTCCTCGCACTGCCGCCACGATGCAGAACTCCGACGCACCCATGTCCGCCGTCTCTCTGGCCGCGCGCACGAGTTCGGGGATGTTCAGCCACACTGCCCGAACCGGAGACGTGAACTGACCTGATTGAGAACAGAAGTGACAGTCCTCAGGGCAGCCACCGGTCTTGAGCGAGACGATTCCCTCGACTTCGACCTCGGGGCCGCACCAGGCGAATCGCACTTGATGCGCCAACGCGAGGAGGTCGGGGAGCATCGCGTCGGGCAGGGATAGGACCTCGACGAGCTGCCGTTCGACCAGACCGACGCCGCCCACGAGTACCTGGGTTCGGGCTGCATCGAGGATGTCCGCCGCCGCGGCCGGGGTTCGGTTCACGGCCGCAATCTACCCCTGCGATCTCGGTCTGTAACCTCACCTCACCATGCAGCCAATCTCGCTGACCCGAAGTCGAGATATTCTCGACTTCGACCGCAGGCACGTCTGGCACCCCTACACGTCGATGACCCGCCCGGAGACGACCACTCTGATCGAGAGCGCCGACGGCATTCGTCTCACCACCTCCGACGGGCGTGAGCTCATTGACGCGATGTCATCGTGGTGGTGTGCGATTCACGGCTATCGCCACCCCCAGATTGTCGACGCCGTACGACGCCAGGCCGCCTCCATGTCGCACGTGATGTTCGGAGGGCTGACGCATCGACCGGCTGTGGCGCTCGCCGAGGCGCTGATCGACATCACACCCGAGGCCCTTCGGCACGTCTTTTTCGCCGACTCCGGCTCCGTCAGCGTGGAAGTGGCACTGAAGATGGCTGTTCAGTATCAACGGGGGCAAGGCAGACCTGAGCGAACTCGGATGATGGCCCTGTCCGGTGGCTATCACGGCGACACCGCTGGGGCGATGAGTGTGTGCGATCCCGTCGGCGGAATGCATTCGATGTTCGCAGGGATTCTCCCGCGGCAGCTCTTTGCCGCCCGACCACCCGCTGGCATTGCCGCAGACTTCACGGCCTGGGAGCACCAGACGCGACAACTGGCAGATCGGCATGCTCGCGAGCTGGCAGGCATCGTCTGCGAACCGGTGCTTCAAGGCGCCGGTGGCATGCACGTCTACAACCCACGGTGTCTGACGGTGCTGCGCGAGATCGCCGACGAACACGGACTGGTGTTGATCTTCGATGAGATCGCCACCGGTTTCGGGCGAACAGGTGAGTACTTCGCCGCTCAACATGGCGACGTCACCCCTGACGTCATGTGTGTCGGGAAGGCTCTGACAGGCGGCTACCTGACGCTCGCCGCCACTCTCTGCACGACCCAGGTGGCGCGCGGGATCAGCGCCAGTGACTCCGGAGTGCTGATGCATGGTCCGACCTTCATGGCCAATCCTCTTGCCTGCGCGGCTGCGTCAGCGAACCTGTCACTCCTCTCGGCCGGCGGCTGGCGAGACGACGTCCGGAGAATAGAGGGTCAGCTGTCACGACAACTGACCCCCGCCCGGTCGGTTCCAGCCGTGACCGATGTTCGAATCCTGGGCGCGGTCGGCATCATTCAGCTCGACCACCCCGTGGACGTGGCCGCCGCCAGCCAGTCCGCGATGGCTCGGGGGGTATGGATTCGGCCGTTCCGAGACCTCATCTACACGATGCCGCCCTATCTCACCGACGACTCGGACCTCAGCACGGTCTGCGAGGCGCTGGTGGCCGCGGCGAGGGAGGGCTGAGTGTGATCGACGAGGCCGAGTCCCGCGATCCCCACGTCCAGCTGCCGCGATGGCTGGCGGCTCGACGCTTCGAGCGCGCTGAGGCGGGCCTTCAGCGGCACCTGAGCCCACGGGGACCCAGCAGCCTGCTGGTCGACCTGGCCGGCAACGACTATCTCGGTCTGGGCACAGATCCGCGCGTCAGCCGGGCCGCCGCACAGGCTGCGCTGACGTGGGGCGCCGGTGCCGGCGCCTCTAGGTTGGTCACCGGCAGCCTGCAGCTGCACTCCGAACTGGAGGCGGGGTTGGCGCAGTTCACCGGTCGGGAGGCGGCACTGGTCTTCTCCACCGGCTACCAGGCGAACCTGGGGGTGATCAGCGCGTTGGCCGACCGGGACACCCTGATCGTGAGTGACGCGCATGTGCACGCCTCGCTGGTCGACGGATGCCGTCTCGCCCACCCTGGCCGACTTGTTGTGGTCGCGCACAACGACCTTGATGCCGTCGCCACCGCCCTTCGAAGTCGGTGGCAGCCGCGGGCGGTCGTCTTGGCCGAGTCGGTCTACTCAGTTCTTGGCGACGCCGCTCCGCTGACTGACCTCGCTGCCCTGGTGGAAGAGCACGGCGCTCTGCTCGTCGTGGACGAGGCACACGCCATCGCGGTCGCGGGCCCGGGCGGGCGGGGCCTGGTTGCCGCAGCGGGGCTGGTTGGCCGACCAGACATCGTGACAACGCTGACCTTGTCGAAGGCGCTGGCAAGTCAAGGTGGGGCTGCGCTCGGCTCGTCAGCGATCATCGAGCACCTAGTCAACACGGCGAGGCCCTTCATCTACGACACGGCTCTCGCACCGGCTGCGACGGCCGCGGCACATGAGGCGTTGCGCGTCGTCTGCGCGGAACCGGCGTTACCCGCTCGCGCGCTGGAGCTGGCTGGCCGCTTGGCGGCCGGCGTTGGTCTCCCTCGTCCCGCTGGAGCGGTGATGTCGCTGCCCATGCGGACTCCCGCACATGCCCTCGAGACGCAGAGTCTGCTTGCGGAAGCGGGCTATCGGGTCGGATGTTTTCGGCCGCCTTCGGTTCCGGACGGACTCAGCCGGATTCGGCTCACCGCTCGGGCGTCGTTGACCGACGGCCAGGTCGACGACGTCATCTGCACGCTCGCAGCAGTGGTGGGGACCGGATGAGCCGGTGGCCACCGAGGCTCCAGGTCGGTCGATGCGGAGGGGCCCGTAGGTGAGGTTCCTCATGGTCACCGGTACCAACACCGGGGTGGGCAAGACTGTGGTGACAGCGGCTTTGGCCCGTCGCGCGCTCGAGTTGGGGCTCGATGTGCGCGTGGTCAAGCCGGCTCAGACCGGAGTGGCGCGATACGGCTCCCTGCACACCGAAGAGAAACCCGACATCTCCACCATCGCGCAACTCAGCGGCTGTTCGCAGGTGCACCAGTTGATCGCTCTCGAGGACCCGCTGGCACCAGATACCGCGGCCCGGCTTCGCGGCGTGACCCTTCCGAGCGTGGAATCGATCAGCCGACACATATGTGCCCTGACCACCGGCTCTGCCGTCGTGCTGGTGGAGGGATCGGGCGGCGTCGCCGTTCGGCTCGACACCGAAGGGGGCACCTTGATCGATCTGGCGAGCCACCTCGTCGCCGGTGGTCACCTGGTCGAGTTCGTCATCGTGACAACCCTGGCCCTGGGAACGCTCAACTCCACAGAGCTGACCCTCGGCGCCTTGACCGCTGCGAACCAAGAGGTGGCAGGGCTGGTGTTCGGCTACGTACCGGATCGACTCGACCTGGCTGAGCGGTGCAACCTCGAGGAGCTGCCCCGGGTGACTGGCCTGGACGTGCTCGGTGCGGTTCCCCATGGGGTCGGGAGTTGGGAGCCAGCCCGTTTCCGCAGCGCCTGTCATTCCTGGCTCGCCGTGGACTCGCTGCTTCGAGGCAGGCCAAGCATCAGGTTCAACGGATGGACCGAACCGTCTCAGTTGTAGAGGTCGTCGGGCAGGTCCTGCAGGATCGCCCGCACGATCGGCCCCGCGTCATGCGCGCCAGACGAACCGTTCTCGACGAGGACGGCGAATGCAAGGTCCCCCCGGAAACCGATCATCCAGGCGTTGGTTCCCAGTCGGCCGGCTTCGTCGAACTCGGCCGTCCCGGTCTTTGCGTGAACGGGCAGCCCCGGTAGGTCGACAGTCGACCCCGTGCCGTCAGTGACCGTGAGTCGCATCATCTGCTGCAAGTCGCTGCGCAGGTTGGACTCGAGCGGACGCAGCCGGCTTCCCGGTGCCAGCTCGGGCAGCAGCGTCGGGGTTCGGGGGACACCGGAGTCGACTGCTGCGGCGATCATGGCCATCAGCAGCGGGCTTGCCTCGACCTTGCCCTGGCCGATCATGTCGGCGGCCCTCGTCACGAGATCGGAGTCGGCAGGCACAGACCCGCTGAAGGCGTCGACTCCGAGTTGCCAGCTCGCCCCGATCCCGAACTGTGACGCCATCGTCGCCAGCTGTGCTCCGCTCAGTTCGTCCGCCCGCTGCACCACGGTGGTGTTGCAGGAGGCAGCGAACGCCTGGGCGAACGATGGGTTCGGCCCGACGATGCCAGGCTCATAGTTCTTGAAGCGCTTGCCGTCGACGACGGTGCTGTCTGGACACTGGACACTGCTGCTCGGTTGCACCACCCCTTGGTCCAGCAGGGCCGCAGCACTGACCACCTTGAAGGTGGATCCCGGCGCGTAGCGCCCGACGAACCCGGTGGGGTACGACGTCGGGCCCGGCGCGTTGGCGGCGGCCAGAATCTCTCCGGTACTCGCCTTGACGAGCACCACGGCTGTCGTGTCGGTCACGCCTGCAACTGCTTGTTCAGCGGCTGACTGGGCAGTGAAGTCGAGCGAAGTCTTCAGCGGGTCACCCGGAACAGGGTCGCGGTGCAGGACCTGGTTGAGAACCTCATCGGTGCCCTTCTCGACCAAGTTGATGGAGATGCCCGGCGTGCCGGCCAGCTCTTGCTGATAGGCCAGTTGTAAGCCGGAGACACCGATCTCGTCCGTCGGCAGGGTCAACGGTCCAGCGGACTGTAGGGCCTCTTCGTTGGCCAGAGCGACCGTGCCCAGCACCGCACGCCCCCACTCCGCAGTAGGCGCCAGTGCGCGGCGGGAGCTGTCGGTGGTGATTCCGGGCACCTCCAGGAGGCGGTCCCTCACCTGTCGGTAGTCAGGCCGTCGAAGGTCGATCACCGAGACGAACCACGTAGGTTGCGCAGCTTCGACTCTCTCCTCGAGCGCAGCCGTGTCGATCTCCAACACGTTTGCGAGCTCGGCGTACGTGGTTGGACGCACAGCCCGTGGCTCGAGCCCGACCCGCACGATCTCCCGTTCCGGCGTGAGGGCGATCCCCTTCCGGTCCAGAATCGGCGCTCGAGATGGCAGAGTGCGCACCCGCTCGAGCGTGGTGATGTCCGTCAGGTCGGGATGGAACGTCCCCGGCAACCATTCGATCAGCCATTGCCCGTCGAGGAGCTTGGACTGCACCAGGGTCTCGTACGACCACTCCCCCGCTCCGGCGAGCTGGTGCGTGACCGTCGCGTACTGACTGCACGAGTCGTCTCCGCAGTCAAGCTCGCCGGTGAGTTCAATCCTGGTATCGGTGATTGCCAGCTCCGCGACATGGCCAGCTATCGACTTTGCTGCCAGGCCCGGGCGGTCGACGATCCCTCGCAGGGCGGCGGCCTTCACGTCGGGCACCCAGGCGGCCGCGAACTCTTCGATCGCGGCGCTGCCGGACCCCTCCACTGAGGGAGTGTCGCCTCCTGGGGCTGGGCTGTTCCCGCCGTCGCCTCCGGTGCACGCTGTCGCGACGAGAATGGCCACAGCAGCCAGTACGCCGGATCGACCAGGCACGGAGGAGGTGTGGCGAGATGGCCGCCCCAACCGCACCAGACCACCCCCACACACTCGAGAAGCGGCCAGCCTAGCCGCCGTCATTGGCCACGAGGCGCACCGTGCGCCTGCGGGTTGCCAGATCCTCTGGCAGCCGAATCCCCGAGATCTGCACCGCTCTGCTCGCTGGTCCGGACGTGGGCTTGCTTCTCCGCAGGTTTGAGAGGGAGGTCTCGGGCAATGATCTCCTTCATGATCTCGGTAGTTCCGCCGTAGATGGTGTGGACGCGGGTGTCGACAAACGCCTTGGCGACCGGATGCTCGCTCATATAGCCGTAACCGCCGAACAGCTGCAGGCACGAGTCCACCACGCTCTTCTGGAGCTCGGTGGTCCACCATTTGACCTTGGCGGCGTCGGTAGCTGCCAGGCCCGCCGCCACGTGCTCCGCGATGCATCGGTCGACGTACACCCGGGCCACGTCGACCTGCGTGGCCAGCTCGGCAAGGGTGAACCTAGTGGCCTGGAAGTCGCCGATCGCTCGGCCGAAGGCCTTCCGCTCGCCGCAGTAGTCGAGCGTCAGTCGCAGCACGCGCTCGCAGGTGGCGACGGCAGCCACAGCGATGCTCAGCCGCTCTTGCGGAAGGTTCCGCATGAGGTAGGTGAAACCTTCCCCTTCGACGCCTAGCACGTTCGCTTTCGGCACTCGCACATCGGCGAAGAAGAGCTCAGCGGTGTCCTGCGCCTTGAGACCCAGCTTGTCGAGGTTGCCGCCTCGGTCGAAGCCGTCCATGCCGCGCTCCACCACCAGCAGCGAGATACCTCGCGCTCCGGCGGCCGGATCAGTCTTGGCCACCACTATGACAAGGTCGGCGTGAATGCCGTTGGTGATGAAGGTTTTCTGTCCGTTCAGCAGGTAGGAGTTCCCAGCACGAGATGCCGTGGCCCGGATGCCCCGGAGGTCCGAGCCGGCACCAGGCTCCGTCATGGCGATGGCAGTGATGAGCGAGCCGTCGCAGAATCCCGGCAACCACCTCGCCTGCTGCTCCGGCGTGGTGAGATCGCGCAGGTACGTCGAGCAGACGTCGGTGTGCAACGGTATGCCGACGCCGCTCGCGCCGATGGCAGCCAACTCCTCGCGCAGCACCACGTGGAAGCGGTAGTCGTCG